>CAZCJT010000003.1:0-40159 GCA_964498565.1 uncultured Acidimicrobiaceae bacterium | reverse complement strand
CCGGGCGAACACCGGGACCATGGCCACCATGGGCACGGACCGGACAACCAGAACTGGCGGGGTGATCATGCCCCCGAAGACCGGGGCATACCAGGCCAGTGTGGCCAGAGCGACTGCGAGCACCGCACCGAGGAGTAGGCCTCCGATCGAGACGACGGCGGTCCAGTACAGGTCGCCGAGGTAGGCACTCGGCTCGAACACGATGTCCCCGAACACCTCGGTCGGGTGGGGCGCGACGACGGTGCTCACCTCACCGAACGTCACCCATGCCCACCACGCACCAAGGGCCAGCAACAGGCCAGCCTGCCTCACCAGCACCCGCCCGATCGCGGAGAGCACTGGGGGTGGGCCTTGGCGCTGGCTCTTGCCATCGCGTAGGCGTGTGGCTGTCGGAGCCTCGATGGAGAGCTCAGAACTAGACATCGCCGAACCTCGCACGCATGCCGCCGGCCGCGCCGGATGCGACTGCATAGAGACCGATGGCTGGGATGGCACCGAGGACTCCGGCGGCCCAGAGCTCATTGATCTGGAAGCGTTGCATCGAGACGACGAGCAGCGGTCCAACACCTGACTCCGTACCGAACCACTCGCCGATGACCGCGCCGAGGATCGAGGCTGGGGCAGCGAGGCGGAGCCCTTCACCGATGGCCGGAAGTGCGTAGGGGATGCGCAAGCGGAGCAGCCGCCGGGCCCGGCCAGCGCCGTACACGGTGAAGAGCTCATGGTGTTGCGTACGAGCGCTGGTCAACCCTGAGGTGGTGGCCACGAACACCACGAAGAACGATGCGACTGCAGCCAGCACGATCGGAACGAGGTCGCGCTCCAGCACCGAGATCATGATCGGACCGAGAGCGACGATCGGGACCGCTTGGACGAGCACGGCGAACCCGTCGGCACTCTGCTGCGTGAGTGGAGACAGCGACGCCACCACAGCGAGCCCCACGGCGAGTCCCGAACCCCAGAGGAACCCGGTGACCCCTTCCCGCAGCGTCGCCATGAGCGCGCGTTGGTGGAGATCGGCGCGGTCGGGATCCAGCAGGGTCTCGAGGACCACCGTGAGCGGCGGCCACGACCGCCCCAACAGTTCGGCCTGGCCGATGAACTCCCACATCCCAGCGACTGAGAGGAGCCCGGCGATGCCCAGCACGAGCCTGCGGATTCGCCTGAGGTTTTGAACTGACGTGGAAGCGGTCACGAGGTCTCCCGGTCGTAGTAGGCGCCGATCGCCGCTTGGAGCGGCACCACGGCGGCGGCTGATCCAGCCAGTGCAGCGGCATGGGATCGAAGTTCCTCGGTCACTGCGCGACGCGCAGCCGGGAGGTCGGCCGCGAGGACGACGCCGTCCCTCACGACGAGGCTCCCGTGGGAGATCACATGCTTGACGTGCCCGGTGGTGGCGCGGCTCAACACGGCTTCGGCGTCGTCCACATCGACCACGACGTCGTGGAGCATCCGCTTGCGGTCGATGACCACCATGTCTGCGGGATCTCCAGCCTTCAGACGCCAGGGCCCACCTTCGCCTGTCACTGCTCGATGGCCGACGTCGCTGGCGGCACGGAACACATCACCTGCGGACAGGGCATCGGACATCCCCGTGCCGGCCTGGAGCAGGCGGAAGAGGCGAGCCTCCCGGAACGCGTCGAGGTCGTCATCGAGCGTCGTCCCGTCGAGTCCGAGCGCCACGGGGACACCAGCGGCGATCGCAGCCGCACCAGGGGCGATGCCCGATCGCAACCGGAGGTTCGAACTGGCGTTGACGACGACGGTGACGCCCCGCTCGGCCAGCAGCTCCAACTCGTCCGGTCGGAGCCAAACACCGTGGGCAACAGAGAGTCGATCACTCAGGAGTCCGATTCGGTCCAGGTGCTTCACCGCGCCACCGGGATGGTCACGATCCGACCAGACCCGTTGGCGCTCCGTCTCCAAGAGGTGCATGTGGATGCGCCGTCCCGTTCGCTCGGATGCCTCGGCCACGCCTTCGAGCAGCTCGTCGGATGCCCATTGCGGGCCCGTCGGGCCGTACTGCACGTTGATCCGAGGATCATCGACCGCCGCTGCGACCGCATCGACCAACGCGAGCTGCTCGGCGACGGGAGGGGGGTCCTCGGGTAGCAGCGAAGAAGGATCGCCGGGAAAGCCGCACTGCCGGAGCGCGTCGATGGCCTCTCCGTCATCGACGTAGAGGAGGCGGCGCTGGTCGGCGAGAGGTACGGCCAGGGCGATCGACATCCCCATGGCTGCTGCGGTTCGTCCGACGACGGGCAGATCGGCGAGCAGCCGCTCCGGCGAGCTCGGCCGCTCGAGATGCATGGCGGCGGTGACTCCACTGCGGAGAAGGTCTCCGTAGAAGGCGGTCGCGGCAACTTCGGGATCCACGCGCGGGAGTCGTCGGACGGCCGGCAACCAGGTCTCGAGCGCACCATCGGGGGCGCCGAAGGCGATGCCACCCGCCGGGCGACCGTGGTCGTGTGCGTCGGCGATGGCCGGGACGATGAGGCCATCGGGTTCATCGACGAGAACCCTCGAATCGTGGCCAACGGAGGTGGCGATCCGGCCGTTCCGGATCGCCACCGTTTCCGCAGTACCCCTGTTCGGTACCCCTGGCGAGCCGAGCACACAGCCCGCTCGCGCGATCAGATCAGAAGTGGGGCTGTTCGCAGTCATCACGCCACTTCGAGCCCAGCAGCCAGTCGCTCGGCTCGCACCTGTGCATCGACCAGCAACGCTCGCTCCTCGCCGGCGTCCAGGAAGGTCAGACGACCCTGCCTCACGCGGACCTGGCCGCCGACGATCACCGTCTCGGGCTCGTTGCCCAACGTCTGCTGGACGATGGTGGAGACCGGGTCGTGGATGGGGACGTGGTGCGCCTTGTCCAGCGCAAGGACCACCAGATCTGCCTGCTTTCCGACCTCGATCGACCCGATCCGATCCTCCATACCGAGAGCGGTCGCACCCTCGATGGTGGCCATCGCAAGAACATCTGCGGAGGACAGTGCGGTGGCGTCCCTCGACACCGCACGGTGGAGCAGCGCTCCCAATCGCATCTCCTTGAGGATGCTCACGGCGTCGTTGCAGTTCGCGTCGTCGGTGCCGAAACCGACCGCGATGCCCGCAGCCCGAAACGCAGGGACGGGTGCCACTCCGCTGCCGAGGTAGCCGTTGGAGCCGACCTGGGTCGCCACCGTGACTCCCGCCGCCGCCATGAGCGGGATCTCCGAGGGCGTCACGTCGACACAATGGGCAGCCAGGAGCCGACCACGGAGCAGGTTCCGCGACTGGAGCCACTCGAAGACACCGCAACCGTTGATCTCCCGTTCGTGCTCGGTCTCGGCCACATGCATCGTCCACGGGGTCCCATGGGCCTCGGCGCGTGCGATGCTCTCGGCGATCATCCGGTCGGTGGAAGAGATGGTGGTGGCCGGTGACGGCCACACCTCGATGAGGCCGCCGTTTGCCCCGTGGTGCCGGTCGTACAACAGGTCGAGTGCTGCCAGTGCGTCGTCCGTCGTGTACCGCGAGGCCGTCGTCTGGTCGCGAGCGCTGTCGGAGAGCCCACCAGCGTCGGCAACCGCGGAGGAGAGCACGTCACGGAGCATCCGGGCGTAGACCACCCGGATACCAGCAGTCGTGTAGGCGCGGATGGTGTTGTCCGCAGCAAGTGGGAAATCGTCGCCCGCGCCGTCCTCGTTGGCGACGATCGTCGTGATGCCGCCCCGGAGCGCCTCGATGCTGAAGAGCATCGCCGCTTGCTCGTAGTCCGACGCCGTGTAACGAGCCAGCCCCGGACCCAGGACGTTGAGAAGCCAGTCGTAGAGCTGCCGGCCCTCCGAGACCGAGCCTCGAAGCAGGATCTGGGGCACGTGGGTGTGCACGTTGACGAGTCCAGGCACGACATGGCAGCCGGTCGCATCGATGACCTCTCCACCGCTCCAGGAGACGTCACTCGATGCGCCGATCCATGAGATCTGATCGTCTTCGAGCACGATCGCCGCATCGGGGATGACCCTTCGCTGCGGATCCATCGTGAGGACGGTGCCGCCCCGGACAAGGGTTGCGGGCACCCCGGTCACCCGCCGGTGAGTCGGGCAGAACCCTCGAAGACATCTTCGAGGATCGAGGTGTCGATGTAGGAGGACACGTCGGGGAGGTCCTCGAACCCAGCCTCGCGGAACGCCGGATAGACGTCGTTCTCGACGTCCTCAGGGGAGACCGCGAAGAGGCCCTTCTCCGCTGTGAGGTCACTCTTCATCAACTCGATCTGCAACTCGTTCTCCTTGATCTGCTGGTCCAGATCAAGCCCGAGATCGACCCCGAACTCATTGACGGACAGACGAGCTGCGCGAGCAGGATCCTCCTCGTTCACCTCCCAGCCCTTCACCGTGGCCCGCATGAACTTCACGACGAGGTCGCGGTTCTCTTCGAGGTAGCTGTTGCTGACGAAGACCATGTTGGAGTAGGTGGCGAGGCCCAGGTCGGCGAAGGTCACCGCCTCGGAATCCACTCCTTCGTCCTCCAGGATCAGTGCCTGGTTCGTGATGAAGGCCGACATGCCATCCACCTGGCCCTCGACAAGCGCCTCGACATCGAAACCGATGGGAACGAACTCGTAGTCGAGCGGCAGACCGTTCAACTTCAGGATGGCGTCGAGCTCCCGCTGCCGGCCCTGCGGACCACCGACGCGTTTGCCGACCAGATCCTCGGCCGTCAGGATCGGGGAACCGGCCAGCGACAGGATCGCCGTCGGGCTGATCTGATATTGCGCTCCGATCAGCGTGATCTCCGCACCAGCGGCGATGGCATCCACGAAGCCGAAGAAGTGCGTGGACATGCCGATGTCCGTTGCGCCGCCGGCGGTGAGCTGCTCGACGTTCCCGATGTTGGGACCGCCCCCGAGGATCTTGAGGTCGATTCCCTCTTCCTCGTAGAAGCCCTCGTCGACGGCGACCCAGAAGCCGCCGAACTCAACGTTCTTGACCCAGTTGAGCTGGAGGGTTTGCGACGCGAGTTCCACCGGTTCGCTGCCACCTCCAGCGGTGGTCTCGCTGCTCGACGAGACTGCGTCGTCGTCGCCGCAGGCTGCCAGGAGGGAGGACCCCACTGCGGTACCAATCACGATGCCACCAGTACCGCGCAGGAAGCCACGACGGGTCATTCGATTGCTCGTCATTGTTTAACCTCGATCGTATACGGATGGACAAGGTCAACGTAGAACCCGGAGGTCGCCCCGGAGTTTCGTGTGGACGACTGCCATGTTCCGGCTCCCTGTCCGATTCCTTACGACATGTAGCTCGCCTGGGCTCGCTGAGACCGGGCCGCTGACACCGGTCGTCTACCGCTAGGTGCGCTGATCCGCAATCTTGCCGTGGGATCTTCGGAGGAAACGTATACGTCATGGCAGGATCCGATTGCCCCACGTGCACTGGTGTCGCAGTTGGCCACGCAGTGCGCATTCGTGCCGACTGAGGCCGCAGACCGAGGGAGCCGTCAGCCGGATCGGGTTCTGTAGACATCGTCAGATCACACGTGCGCCTTTTGGACACGAGGTGCCGGTCGCGCGGAGGTGATCCGTCCCCTATCGCTCGCTCATATCGGCAGGGGACGCGTCTCGAAGGTGCCGCACGGGGCGACGGCGTCGGGGCGCCCGAAAAGGCGTGACTTACCGGAGCAGGTATCCGGAAGCGCAGGGTACGTCCCGATCCTGCTTCAGGCCGTACTGAGGGAGAACCCGTGTGTGGTGGTGTGGCCGCCGTCTTCGGTCTCGCGATCACCTCAGCGGCATGCGCACGGAGGGAACCTGTCGATCGGCGGATCATCGTCCACCGGGCCCGAAGCCGACGGAGCTGAGCGTTGACCCGGACTGCAGGTCCCCTGTCGTGGCCGTCTACGGGGCGTCCGGGTCGAACAGCTGGCCCGGCACCGGCCTGGGGACGGACTTCGACTGCAGCGGGTCGGGCACGCCGGTCTTCACGTGGGCGCGCTTCAGCCCGTCGATCGCACCACTGCGCGGCGGCTTGACGACGTAGTCAATGAACACCTCGGCAAGGTCTTGGCGCTGGTCCGACCGGCGCTCACCGAACGCGACCCGCCACTTCTTCTTCCCTGCTGGTTCGGCGAGCCGAGCATTGACCAGGATCGCCATTGCTCGGACGACATCGTTGACGATGCCGTGGTCGAACATGGCACGCAGGTGCTCCGCGATCTCGGCGGCGGTGAGGATGAGCGGACGGTACGGCCCGACCACCGGTACGCCGGACTTGTGCGCCAGCGTGCTGAACACCTTGCTCCACAGCAGGACCGCCAGGTAGAGCGGGTCGGTGGGGTCGTTCACGAACGGCCTAGCCGCTTTGATGTGGGCGAACAGGCTCACGCGCGGCGGAAACGGGTCCTTCGCGAGCCACCTCCCGAGTCCTTCGCGCCCGTCCTCGCGGAACGTGCCGTTGAGTGGGTGAGGCAGGCGCTGGAAGTAGTACTTCTCCGACGTCCGGTGCTCCTGGAGAATGATCGGCGCGCGGCCCGGGCTGTAGGGGTGCTCTGGGTCGGCGAGCCTCTCGTCGAGGATGCGAACTAGTGCCGGAGTGATCACGCTCACAGGCACGATCAGCATGAGGTCCGCTTGCGAGACGGGCACCGTCGTTTGGTCGGCGATGGGTAGCCGGTCGATCTGGTCGTAAACCAGAAGCTGGTGGCAGATCTTGTCCACGCCGTTGTCGTGGAGCGGCAGGCTCTTCACCTCGCCGATCAGGCCGGTGCCGTCCTTGAAAACGACGGTGAAGTCCGGCGTGAGGTCGTCGTGGCCCGACGGGTTGGGCACCGACGGAAACCGCTCGAAGTGCTCTACCGTTGCCGACATCTCCGCCTGTTCGGTGTAGAGATACTCGAATGCCGAGACGATGTCGACGGTCTCGTCGAACCACCGGTAGCCGCTGAGGGCGTCGTCCCTGTTCGCCGTCTGGGCCGCCAACGGTCAGCCCGCTGCGAACAGTTCTTCCAGTGTGGCCGGCTTCGGCTTGGTGCCAGCCCGAAGTTCTTCGGCTGCGAACCTGTCGCTCAGGAACTCCGTCAGCCTCGCAGTGGCGCCGACGCTCGCCTTGTACCCGCCGTACATGGAGATCTCGTCGTTCTCGGTGACGAACACGTCGAAGCTCGACCCGTCCGTGTAATCGGTCACGACCAGGTGGAGGTACGGATTCCGGTGCAGGACGGCGACGTCGCCGTGCCGGTAGCGGATCAGCTCGTGGACGAGTCGTGCGGTGTCATCGGCGTCGTCGAAATACGCGTCGTAGAACTTCACCGACACCGGCGCCGGCGGCCTCTGCCCGATCTGGCGCTCACGCCCGTGGAGCAGCGTGATCCGCCTACTGCCTGCCGCTGCGAGCCGGTCGAGCACCTTCGCAGCGAACAATGCGAAGTCTCCTCCGTTGAACGATGCGCCCGCTTGGCGGCGAAGGTACGTCCTGAGAACCGGCGGCTCGTCGGCAAGGACGACGACCAGATGGGCGGTCCGTATCTGCACGCCCCCTTCCAGCTCGATGATCTGCCGGATCGCCTCTCGCGCGAGCGGATGCTCGGGGAACCCGCGGTGCGTCGAAGTCCGGTCCTCCCGCGTGTGCCACGTCAGGCGGTTCACCATGACGTCGCCCGCAGCCGACAGCGCCTCGACGATGTCGTCGAAGTCGTCGCGGTCGAGGAAGAACCGCGACACATCTGGCGACGCGTTTGCGATCCACCGCTCGACCTTCTGCCACGTCGCGTCGCTCGCCGGCGCCGTGCTCACGAGGTGGTACACCCCGGCCTCCGCAGTCGGCCATGCCGACACGACAAACTTGCCAGAAGAGGCGTTGCTGAAGCGGATGGCGCTCGTGCTACCCGCAGTGGCCTGCTGGACACGCGCGTTGGCATGTTTCGCGATGTACAGGAGCGGGTTCCCGGCCAGCGAAAGGACCGTTGTGAAGTTCAGCGCCGGAGGCTCTCCGTCGGCGTTCTCACCGATGAAATCGTCGAAGACGTCGCCGGCGTTGCCGCTCTTGATCGCATCCCACACGAGCGAGTCGAAAGCCTCGTCGGTCATGCCGACTATCGGTTTCCGCTCCATGCCTGGCCCCTAGCGATGCCTGTTGAGTCCTGTCCTACGGCTATCCGCCCGTTGTGATCCGGCTTCACGGGTGCCGGTAAACGATAGCCGTGACCGTGTGCGCGCTCCGCCCGCCACCAGTGTCCGGCACCACTGTCTACCGTGCGTGTGCAGCGCAGGTCGACCGACCACCGTCCTCAGCCGCCTCATGCTTGACCGCGAGCATGCTCGGCCAGCTCGTCCCACAGCTCGACGGTGGAGTCCTCAGGCTCGCCGAGGTCGAGCCGGTCGAGGGCTCGCACGTGGCTTCGGTACACACGCTCGGCGGCGCCCTGATCGCCTCGAGTGGCGTAGGCGCGAAGCAGGCAGTTGGTCAGCTCGGTGTTCGTCGGTGATGCGATGAGACCGCGTTGCGCTGCCCAGATGGCACCGTCGGAGTCGCCGTTGTCGGTGTAGAGCTGCCAGAGGTCCCAGGCTGCCTTCACGACCGACGCCTCGGTCGTCGACATCCAGTGCTCGGTGTCGACCCATGCGAACGACCCTCGCCCGCGCGAGTTGTAGGAGAACGGCGGACCCGTGACCAGTTCCAGCGAGCCGCGCAGGATCGGGATGGCCTCGACGGCGGGCTTGCCGTCGGCGTATTGGATTCGCCGCTCGAAGAGATCGAGGTCGGTGCGCACGCTGTCCGCGACTCGGTAGCTGCCCTCGTCCTCGAACGGCGGCAGGTGCTGCGGGCCGATGGCGCTCCGGATCTGGGAGAGCGTGATGTGGAGCCGGTGGCGACGGGTCGCAATCGGGTCGGGCCACAGCGCCTCCTCGACCTGCTCCGCGCTGCAGCCGGGATGGGTGGCGATGTAGGTGAGGAGGCCGAGCTGCTTCGGCTTCAGCGGCTCGCGCCCGCCTTCCGCCTCGATCTGGCCCAGCACACGGACGAGGACGTCGAAGTCGGGGTCGGTGTAGGGCTCGCCGTTCGGTGACACATGCATCTTCGAGGAGAGAGCGTGCCCGTTGGGCTCGGGCTCGTTTGCCGTCGCCGGGCGGTCGGCGGCCTCGACCAGTTCGTCGATGTCGTCGGCGGCTTCCTCGTCGATGCCTTGCGCCTCGAGCTCGAGCCCCAGGGACGGGACGGTCAATCGATCGTCGGCAAGCAGCACGCTGGTCCCCACCGTTCTGTCACCTGAGATGACGAGGATTGCGGCAGCAGCACCTCGGTGGGCGAGGCCGAGGAGTTCCTCGAAGCGCTCGTCGTCGGGTACCGAGTCGACGACGAGCAGCATGGGGATGGTTCCGTCGATGCTGCGGCCTGAGCCGCGGGCGATGAACGCCGAGTCGAGCTTGTGGGCCTGGAGGGCGCGAGCCGACTGCCGGGCCCAGGCCAGAGCATCGTCGGCTATCTCGTCCCAGGCGGCGGCAGTCCGGACGCGCGGGTCGTCCGGCACTGGGAGGTCGCCGACGGTGACCACTGCGACCTCGTCGGGTTGGTGCACGATCTCGCGGAGGATGCTGCGGACCAGTCGGAGCGCCGCATCGGCGTCGCCGGTGAGCGTCGTGCTCCCGGCCGCTTCGAGGTCGTAGAGGAGCTCGGTGTTGCCGTCGGGCCGGCCGAGCGTGGCGAGCAGCGGCGCGACGCAGGAGCTCTCGGAGATTTCCGGTTGCCCGCGTGGCGTGGCCCAGACCTCTCCGGATGCCTCGACCATCCAGCCGGTCGGCGGGTTGACGTCCGGTTCCTCGAGGAGGACGTCGATGCGATTTCGGCCGACCTGCACGAGTCGAGGTCGGCAGCGGGCCCGCCGGCGTCCTGCCACGTGCCGGGCGACTTCGGCGAGTGCGGCTCGGACATCTGCGTACTGGTCGAGGTCGGCGCGTGCTGCCACCTCGCGGTGGGTGTCGAGCAGATCGTCGGGCGTGGCGGGAACGACGTGTCCGGGAGCTGCGCGAGCCTGCCGGTCCCGTCGACGGTTGGCCAGCCTCAGAGCAATCACGGCGGCGACACCCGTGCCGGCGACGCCGAGCACACCTGCGGCGATCCCGATGTCCGACTCGGTGCCGTCTTCGAACTCGGCTGCATCGGCGTCCGTCTCGCCGAGCGGTTCGGGGGTGTCGCTCGGTGTGCTCGTCGGCGGACTCGTGGGTGGAACGGGTCGTGCAGGTGCCGGCGCCGGGCTGGGTGAGGCCGGGAGCGGTTCAGCCTCCGGTGGCGACGCAGAGGACGCGGGAGGCTGCTCTGCTGGCGGCTCGGTCTCTGAGCCGGGCACCGGCGGAAGCCGGACGGTGTTCCCGGCGAAGAGCAGGTTCGGGTTACTTGGGTCGGGCAGATCGGCCCGGTTGTGCTCGACGACCTCTCGCCAGTACGGATCGATCTCCGCATCCGTGGCCTCCCGACCGAGCGCTGTCTCCAGTGTTTCCTCGGCGATATCCCACAGGTGTTCGCCGCGCTCCACGGAGTGGGTCTTCGGGATCGGGCCCGACGGTGAGGGCGCTGCGGTCGATGAAGGAACGGCGAGGATCCAGCCGGGACGGATGACGTCGCTCGTCGCGGTGAGCGCGCCACCGTCCGGCTGGACCTTGCCGAGGTTGAGGTCGCGGATCTCGCGCCACCGGTATCCGTCGCCGAGGAGGTCTTCGGCGATACTCCAGAGACTGTCGTGTCGCTGGACGATGTACTCGCTCGTGACTGATGATGCCGGCGCGACAGGGGCCGCCGATTCGATGGTTGCGGCCGGTCGACTTGGAGCAGCAGAAGGGGTGAGCTCTTCCTCGACGACCGCGGTAACCGGTGGTGGAGTCGCGGCGGCTGCGGGGGCGCCGGTGCGACCGTGACCAGAGAGGGCGGCGATGAGCACGACACCGGCGACGAGCTGTCGGGCGATGGGCTGGAAGCCGGGGACGATCGGGAGAGACGGCGCCGGGAGGCTGCGAATCTGCCCGGTGACCTCGGCGAGCACGGCAGCGGCGATCTGGATCCAGACGAACCAGGCGAGGAGGGCGAGGATCTTGATGACGGTGCGGTCATCAATGCCGGTACGGGTGAGCGCGTCGCCGATGCCGGCAAGGTCTGGCACCTCGCCGGGGAGCGGATTGCCGACGAAGCGGACGAGCGCTGCGGGCGGGCCGGCGAGGAGGAGCACGAGCGCGGCGAGGGACCCGAGCCCGCGAAGGACGAGGAGGATGCGTTCACGCATCGGGAAGCTCTCCCTCGAGAAGCCCGGGGACGGCGTCGGCCGAGTCGGTGGCGGAAACGTCTCGATCGGCACCGGGCAGGATGCGGAGCGTTTGGCGGACGGTGGCGGTGACCGTGACCCGGGACCCGTTGATCTCGACGGACCCGGTCGCCCCGTGGGCGGTGAGGTACTCGAGAGCGGCGGAGCTGGCCCGGTCCGGGTCGAGGACCACTTGCTGTTCGGCGCGCAGCGTGTCGAGGTCGATCTCCTGCGCGCCGGCCCGCGCAGCATTGGCGGCGAGATCGCGCACTCTCGCTTGGGCCGTGAGGATCTGCCCGCCGTCGTAGACCAGGCCGGCCACGGCGACGAGGGCGATGGCGATCACAGCCACGAACGCGCTGACGCTGCCCCGGTCGTCGTGACTCATGGGGTCCCTCCCCGGAAGCGGTCGATGACTTCGGTCGAACTCGCGATGAAGGTCCGGGTGCCTGGGACACCGAGGAGGGCGACATCGCTCATCGAGGCGCCGCAGCGGACGATGGCAGTGACCGAGCCGCCGGGGCGGAAGTCGGTGGTGTCGACCTGGATTGCGAGGTCATTGCAAGGGGTCGACGTGGTTCGGAGGTTGGCGCGTGCAGCGTCGACGGCGGCCTCCTCGGCCGCTTCGGGTGTGCCTGCGAGTGTGGCGGCGCGGGAGGCCTCGGAGGCTGACCGCTGCACGGAGTCGTCGAGGTGCGAGATGCGCCCGGCGTAGACGACAAGGAGCATGAGAAGCACCAGCGCCGGGGCGATGACGGCCGTCTCGACGGCCACAGAGCCGCGGTCGCCGCCGACGGCGTGCACGGTCATCGTTCCGGCTCCGGGATGAAGCGCTCGACGGGAGCGCGGGCGCTTGCGGTGACGTTCCAGGAGAAGCCGGGTACGAGTTTGGGGGCGGCGCCGCTGATGATGACCTGGACCTGCTCGAGGTCGCGCTCGACGTCGATGATGACGTCGTCGAGGTTGCCGGAGCTGGCGAGGAACGACTCGGCAGCGCGGTGGCCGTCGGCGGCGGAGCCGGCCGGGGTCTGGGCGGCGTCGAGAGCCTCGGCGGCGGCAGTGTCGGCGACCTGCTTGGCGTGGAACCACAAGCCGTACTGGACGATGAGCATGATGAAGAACAGGAGCGCGGGGAAGACAATGGCGACCTGGCTGGTCGTCATCCCGCGGTCACTGGCTACGCGCCCGTTCTCCATTGAGTCGCCGATCCGGGTCAGCCGGCGGCCGGGGTCTCCGGGTCGGGGATGTTGTTCGCGTTGTTGGTGGCAGCCGTGTAGATGATCCCCATGACGACGATGGCGGCGCCGACGAGGAGGAAGGTGATGACAGCGACCTCGGTAGTCGTGAGTCCCCGGTCGCCGCGGGGATCGACGTCAAGGCGCGCGAGGACGTAGTCGGCGCAGAGCTTGAGCCATTGGGTAGTGGTCATGGTCGGTTCCCTCCTGGTGGGTCTCCTTGGGTGGGTCAGGGCCCGGCGGGCCCTGAGACGGTGGTGATCTGCTGGACTGCGGGGTACGCGACGAAGACCAAGAAGCCGAACAGCAGGACAGCGACGGGGATGGTCATGCGCTCGGTTGCCGATTCGGCGGCGGCCTCGGTCTCGGCGACCTGGTGGCCGCGGAGGGTGTCGGCCTTGGCGGCGAGGGACGATCGGATGCGGGCGCCGTGGGTGCCGGCGAGGGAGACCGCGGCGGCGAGCTCGGCCAGCTCGGGGACGCCGAGGTCGTCGGAGAGGTCGGCGAAGGTGTCCCAGGGTGAGCGTTGGGTGAGTCGGGCCCGGTCGAGGGAGCGGCGGATGGCAGCGAAGGCCCAGCCGTCGCCGGCCTCGGCGGCGGTGTACAGGGCGGTCTGGATACCCCCTCCTCCGGCGATGATCACGTTGACGAGGTCGAGGTAGGAGGACAGCGCGTGGCGGAAGGCCTTCCGCCGTCGGTCGGCCTGCTCGGCCAGGGCGTGGTCGGGCAGGATCCAGCCCGCGACGGCCGCGGCGACGCTCAGGCCGAGGATCCCGGCGATTGGGAGGCGGATTCCCGTCACGCCGAGGCCGGTCCAGACCAGCAGCGGCATGGTGAGCCCGCCCAGGGCGCCGACCAGCTTGTCGAGGGCATGGCGAGCGGGGGTCCGCTCGAGGACTCGCAGGTCCGGCTCGTAGCGGTCGAGCTCGGCGCCGAGGGCCCTGACGACGCGTCGGGCGGCGCGGCCGACGTGACGCTCGAGCGAGTCGCCTTGCAGGTCGCCATCGGCAACGTGCGGTCGGCGTTCGAGGGCGGCAAGGGCCTGGCCGAGGGGCGCTGGACGCGGGTTGATGGCGCGGAGGGTGATCCAGATGCCGAGGCCGACTCCGCCGCCGAGAAGGGCTCCGGAGATGATCACCGGTGAGCCTCCGTCGTCGTGCGGGAGGAGAAGCGATCGGGCATCTCGAGCTCGGCCATCCGGACGAGCAGCCAGCCGCCGAGAGCGAAGATCCCCCCGACGAAGAGGAGGACGAGCTGGCCGGCGGGATCGGCGTAGACGGCGAGGTAGCCGCGATTGAGGACGGCCAGCAGCGCGATGGTGGCGGCGACGACTCCGATGATGACCTTGCTGGCGGTCCGGACCTGGGTACGGCCGACGTCGACGCGGATGCGCATGCGGGCCTCGCCGCGGATGGCGTCGGCCAGCCGGGATAGCAGACCGGTGAGGTCGCTGGCCTCGGTCCGAGCGGCGATGGAGAGCGCTGCGACGACAAGGTCGCCGGACGGGTGGGCGAGGTCGTCACCGAAAGCGGCGAGCGCGGTGGTGAGAGGCTGGCGTTCGAGGCGGGCGACCAGCAGGCGCACCTCGGGACGGATCGGTGCCGGGGCCACGGCAGCGGTGGCGTTGATGGCTTCCTCGAGGCCCGATGCGGCGGCGATCGAGTCGCGCACCATCTCGGTCCACGTAGCGATGGCTTCGGTCCGCTGGATGGCTTCGGCCCGGGCAGCCTTGCCGCCGATCAGCTTGGGGGCGCCAAGGACAGCGCCGGCGGCGAGGAGCGCTCCGACAGGCCAACCGGTGACGACCAGGGCCAGCATTGCGGCGCCGGCTGCGCTCGTCGTGGACTTCGACAGCGGACCCAGACGAACCCGACTTGTGCGCTGTGACGGCCTGGGCAGGACCTGGCGGCCGGTGAGTCCGGCCAGGAAGATCCAGACGCCGAGGCCGGCGCCTCCCGCCAGCGCAGCGATGCCGATGCCGGACATCAGACGGGTCCGATCCGGGCAAGGCGGCGCGTGTCGAACCCCGCCGCCGCCAAAGCCTCCGCCGTCTGGTCCGACGGCGGCACGTTGGGGACCGCAGCGCCGCCGGGTCCCGGTGTCCACAGCTCGTTGGAAGAGATCTGGTCGCCTTCGAGGGAGCCGGTGATCTCCCGGACACTCGTGACCCTGCGGATGCCGCCGACCCAGCCGAGGTGGACGACGAGGTCGACGGCTTGGGCGACAAGCAGGTAGGTGACCGCCGGGGTGAGCCGCTCACGGGTCATGGCGGCGTACATGGCGAGGCGGCCGAAGACGCCCTTGGACGAGTCGGCGTGGATCGAGCACATCGAGCCGTCGTTGCCCTGGCTCATGGCCAACAGCATGGGGAGCACCTCGGCGCCCCTCACCTCCCCCACGATCACGCGCTGCGGGTCCATCCGGAGTCCAGCCCGGACGAGTTCGGCGAGCGTGAAGGCACCGACGCCCTCCGTGTTGGCCTCGCGAGCTTCGAGGGACTCGTAGTCGGGGTGGAGGTCCTCGAAGTGCTCCAAGCCCAGTTCGAGCGAGTCCTCGATGGTGATGAGCCGCTCCTCGGGTGGGATCTCGTTGATGAGGCAGCGCAGCATCGTCGTCTTCCCCGTGCCCGTTCCTCCGGCGACGATGAGGTTCTGCTTCGCCTTCACTGCGGCTTCGAGGAAGCCGGCCAGGTCGGGATCGACAGTGCCGCGGTCGACGAGCTCGGGAAGCCGGCTGATGGTGAAGTCGTGCCGGCGGATGGTGACGACGGGCCGCCCGGTTACCGCCATGAGCGCGTGGAGACGGTCGCCGTTGGGGAGCTGCATATTGAGCTCGGGGTGCGCGTTGTCCCAGCGCCGCTCGGAGCGGCCGAGGCGTCGGGCGGCGGTGGCGATCAGCTCGATCAGCTCGGTGTCGGAGTCTGCGATGGCGGGACCGCGGATCTTGATGCCGTCGCGCCGTTCCAGCCAGACGCGGGCATGCCCGGAGATGTGGATGTCGCGGATGTCGGGATCGTCGAGGAGCGGCTGGAGGCGGCCGAGGCCGTGGAGTCGGTCGAAGACAGCCGCAGCAACCTCAGCCTCCTGTTGCTCGTCGAGGGGTCGCCGACCGGCATCAAGGGCTTGGTTGGCGAGGCGCGCGAGCTCGTCGCCGATCAGCTTGCGGGACAGTGCCCGCTCGTCCTCGACGGGCATGCGCGGCCGCCCGGCGTCGGCGTCGGTGGCGTGCCGCTCGGTGAGTTGTTCGCCGACGCGGGCGTGGACCTGCTGGACGACGGCGGCGGCTCCGTCGGGGGAACCGGTGGCCGGGGAGCTGGGCTTGAGGCGCTCGTGCAGGGATGTCACGTCGGTGCGACCTCCGCCTCGGCCGGTGCGCCGGCATGTTCGAGAATCCGCTCGGCAACAGCCCGGGCCGACCTGGCGAGGGCGGACCTCCGCAGTGTTCGACTGCTCACGGCCCGGCCGTGTCCGCTGATGGCCTCTGCAGCGCGCCGGTCATCAGCCAGGAAGCCGACGACGTCGACGCCGAGCTGGGATGCAACGTCCGCTGCCCGGTAGGGGCGGTCGCCTACGAGCAAGACCGAGATCCGATCCCTCGTCGCCGTGCGAAGGTCGCCGATGCGCGTGCTCAGGGCGTGAAGTTCCTCGACTTCGGGTCGGGCCACCACGACCAGGCGATCGGCTTGCTCGACCAGGCCTCTGACCGGGCTGAGCGGGCTCAGCCGGCCAGCATCCACAAGCACCAGGCGGCGCGCGGACGAGTCCACGACGACCTCGGTCAGCCGACGACCGACTGAGGTCCAGACGCCGATGGCGCTGTCGGCCGACGCCGGACCGGGCACGACGAGGGTGCCGCCGCCGATCTGGTGTCCGTGGTCAGCGAGGTCCACGTCGGGGCTGGTCCGCGCCGCCGCGGCAAGAGACGTGAGACCCGGCTCTCGGGCGATCCCCAGGCGGGTGGCCAGGACGCCGCCATCCCAGTCGGCTTCCACGACGACGGCGCCTTCGAGGCACGACGCGATGGCGAGGATCGAGGTCGTGACACCGGGCGAGGACCGGAGGGCCCCGAAGACGACGAGCATCACGCACCCACCAGCACAAGGCGGACAGGCCCGGACTCGGCTGCGGCTGCCACGCGGTTGGCGTCGTCCTCGGTGGCCTGGAGGGAGATGAAGCGGCGGCCCTGCCCGCCGAGATCCTCGACGGAGAAGACGGTGGCGGCTTCGGCGATCACCAGCGTGTCACCGTCTCCCGGCACGACGACGTTGACGAGGTCGCCGGGCGACAGTCGACCTGCCGGGTACTGGCCGGGATCGAGGGCGAGTCCGACGACGCCCTCCCCGGGCGTCAGCGTAGGAAGATCGATGACGTGGGAGGTCGTGACGAGCGTGCCCGCCTCGAGGTCGGCTGCGGCGACGCGCCCGATGATGTCGACGCTTCGCACGGGGTCGAGCCGGGCGACGGCGTCGTCGGTGCCGAGGTAGACGACCTCGAGGTGATCGGCGGTGATGGTCTCGCCGCGATCGACGCCGGTTGCGAGAGCCAGTGCGGCGTCGCGCTGGGTGGAATTGGCGTGCCAGACCAGCGCGGCGAGGGCGAACCCGACGACGAGAGCGAGCCCGAGGAGGAGCTCGGGGACCCGGGCTCGGCGCGAGGTCGGGGCAGCCTCCATCGCCATGTCGCGGACCGCACCCCTGTGGGCGTGGCCATTGCTGCTCGCATCGGTTCTCGTGTCGGTCTTCATGGTCACTCCGTTTCGACGGCCTGGATTTCGCCGACCTCGACATCACGGGACGCCGTGCGCTCGATGGCTTCCAGGCTCCCGCCGCCGCCGGTGTTCGAGGTCCAGGTGATCTCGAAGGTGACGGTGGCGCTCAGGGTGAAGGTCCCGCCGTCCTGGCCGGCGGACGAGCGGGTGTAGGTGTGCTTGCAGTAGGTGGCGTGATCGGGCATCCCGCGCTGCCACCGGACGCCGGGGCCGCGACAGGTCGTGCCACCCCCGTCACCGGTGTCCCATTCCGCCGCGGTGGGCCTGGCCGTGACGGTGGCCGAGACCCGGCCGGCGCTGGCGGTGGCCGAGTAGGTGGTCCACCACTGCTCGTCCAGCCAGAGCCAGGTCTGGACCTGGGTGTAGAGGCGATCGTCGGCCGAGGGGCTGGTGGCGATCGGCGGGGTGGCGATGCTGACCGACTCGCGAGCGCTCAGCGCCAGGGCCCTTGGGTCGACCGCGCCGCCCTCGGGGAACGGCTCCTGGGCGAAGCCATCGCAGACCCGTTCGAGCCAGCGGCCGGTCTCGCTGTAGACGCGGGTGCCGTCGACGTCGTACACACCGAAGGCGAAGTCGTCCTCGATGGCCACCCGAGTGGTGCAGTTGTCGTCGCCGCCGCTGCCGGGTGACCCCGGCTCTTGCTGGGCGTCGTCGGCGATGGCGGTCGGGTCGCCGTCGTCGATGAAGGCACCGCCGCCGTCGTCGGCCGCGGCCGGGGCTGCTGTTATGACCACCAGGCCGGCGGCGGCCACGACGGCCAGGGTCAGTCGGCGAGCGCGCATCCGGCGACGCCCTCCCACTGTTGGACCACCGTGGCTCGCTCGAGCTTCCACACTCCGTCGACGAGGACCATGTCGGCCGAGACGCTCCGGGTGACGACGGAGTCGTCGATCACCTCGCCGGTGTCGGGCCGGTAGACGACGCCGTCGTTGACGAAGCAGTCCTGGAGTTCGGCCCGGTCGTCGGTCTGGTTGATGACCGTGACGTCGTGGCTCGTGCGGGTCGGGTCGGCGGCCCGGAGCGCAAGTCCGTCCTTGAGTCGCTGGCGCGTCTCGGTGATGACGTTCTCGAGCTGCGGCCCGGTGGCGAACTCAGCCAGCGCAGGGTCGTCAGGATCGGGCGGTTCCTCGTTGGCCCCGAACCGAGCGTCCCAGAAGCCGAGGTAGCGGTCGACGAGTTCTCGGTCCTCGACCTGGCCGCCGTTCGGCGGGCGGGTCGAAGTCGTTGAGGAGGTCGATGTCGTCGAACTGGTGTCCACCGTCTCCGTCGTGGGCGCCCTGCTCGTGGTCGACACCGGCTCGGCGATGTCGTCGTCGCCGGAGCACCCTGCGACAAAGAACGCCGCTGCAGCCAAGAGAGCGAGTCGGCATCGAGGCCGTGCTGCGCCAGCAGGCTGGCTCGGTAGCGGAGCCAGGGATGTCGGCGTAGCCCGCAAAACACGCAAAGCCATAGAAGTGCCTTGATCTGGCGAAACAGGACAGTATTCGACGCGGCAGGCGGCGGCAACGGGTCCTGATGGGCGAACGGACGACCTCGAATCGGTCAGGTCGTCGAGACCGGGGTGCGCCGATCCGCAGCGGACGGGCTCCGGCACCCAGCGTACGTCGCGACGCGTCCTCACGCGGCCCTGGCCAGGTGCTCGCGCATGCGCTCCTCGGCCCGCTTGCGGCGCATGAGCAGGGCGTGCGGGCGCTCGTTGCGGGCGGCGGCGATGTCGACGACGCGGTGCCCGTTGACGCGGCTTGCCACGACGAGGTCGAACGAGCTGTCGCCGCCGGTGCGGGCTACCTCGACCTCACGCAGCTCGTCGAACAGCATCGCTTCGAGCACGACGTCCTCGGCCGACCGCTCGACGGCGGTTGGGGCCACGATCCCCATCGGCTCGCGGTCGAAGCGCATCTGCTTGCGGACGTCGAACAGCAGGTTGGGGGCGACGTCACCGGTGCGGTGGGCCGGGTACGAGCAGATGCGCTCCCAGGCGATGGCGATGACGTCGCTCGCCGTGGTCTCCGGGTCGTCGTCGGCGTACCAGCACGCGATACGCACCAGGCCGGGCAAGATCGACTGGAGGATTGTGCGAGCCGCCACCGGGTCGGTGGGGGCGCGCTCGGCGAGCGCTCGCAGCACGTCGTCGGCGCGACGCTCGTCTCGCCGCAGCGCGAGGACATCCGTGACGCCGTTGAGATCACTGAGCACGGCGTGGGTGCGCCGCCAACGCTCGCTCGCCTCGGTTGCCGCGGGACTGCGTACGAACTCCTCCCACTCGGCGTCGAGCTCAGCGAGGATCGGGAATCGGTTGATGGTGGACATGGAGCACCTCCGGGGTGGCTCCGCTCCGGGTGAGCGGATCGGAGCCCACCGTCCGGTGCGTCACTGACCCGAACGCTTACCCGCCGACTTACCCGCCAGGATTTCTCGGACGAGTAGGTCCGACCCGGCGGCTGACGCCATCACCGCGCGTGGCATCCACGTGACGGAGGGGACGGTAAGTCGGGAGACAGCCCTTACCCGCCGACTTACCCGAACCGGGATTGCGGATCTCGCGTGAGGTTTCGCGCTCTCAAAAGGCCTCGTCGGGCATGGAACGCACCGACACCATCAGGCTCCACGCCACCCCACACCCGTCCGTCGAGGTTCGCAAGGCCGGATTTCAACTCGACCACCCCTACCTCGAGCAGTGCTGGACCCCCTTGCTCGGCCCGACCTCGGTCGTGTTGCTCCGCCGCATCCCCCAGCTCTGGCGTGAGCACGGCTTCACCGCTGAGATTCCGGCCGGCGAGCTGGCTGCCTCGATCGGGCTGGGCCGCTCGACGGGCCGGAACGGGCCACTCGTGCGGACCTTCGAGCGCATCTCGCGCTTCCGGTTTGCCGAGAGCTGCGGGCCCGGCGAGCTCAATGTCTTCACCGAGGTGCCACCGGTCCGGGATCGCCAGCTCGAGCGGCTGCCGGCCTGGAACCGCCACCGGCACGACGAGCTCCTCGGCGCCCACCTCGACCACCTCGCCGTCGCCCATCGCCGGCCTCCGAACCCGTCCGACGTCAGCGCCCGCCTCGACGCCATGGCCACCTCTCCCACCCGCAACCACAACATCCCGAGCATCCACCGATGAACCCGATCAGCCGGCCCCGAACCCCCGCCATCCCACCCAGCGAACGCCCTCAGCACCACTCACCCGACGGCCTCTCACCGACTTACCCGAACGCCGCCACCCACGTCCTCCGAGCTCACCCCTCCAGCAAACACACCCTTGCAGGTGCCCCTCCGGGGCACCTGCCGACCCTTGCCCGTCCCAGCAGAGGTCGGCCATGAGATTCACGATCACGGCGCTGGGCTCGAAGGGCGGACGGACCGTAGGCAGAGTCGTGGGTGACATCGTCCGGTATCTCGAACCCCGGACTTCGGAGCCGCGGTCGCCTGCAGCTTCTCCCAGCATGCCGGGAGGCGACGGCCCGTCGAGCTACTACGCCGACCGAGGTACCGAGCCTGGCCGGTGGCTCGGAGTCGGCGCGACAGAGGCCAGTCTGCACGGCGAGGTCGAGTCCGCAGACTTCGCTCGGGTGCTGGCAGGTCGCGACCCGCGTACGGGCACCCGGCTCCTCACCGCCAGCGGATCGGCCGGACGACGTCCAACACTCGGAGTCGGCAACCGCACAGCCATCGGCGACGACGGGAACGCCATCTACTCGACCGACGACGCTGCGGCCGCTCTCGGAGTCGACGCTCGGGACCTGGCCGCTCTCGTCGAGGCTGGCGAGCGACGGGCGATGCATGGACTCATCGCTGCCATCCAAGGTCAGCCGATACCCGAGGAGCCCGAAGGGAGTTACCTCATCCCTCGCATCGCCGCAGACGGGACTCGCTGGTTACCGGAGGCCGAACTCGACCGTTGCGACGATGCCCGCAGCCTCGGCACGGAGCCCCGGGTCGTCGCTGCTCTCGGCGAGCCGGACGATCAGCTCACGGTGACCGAGGCCGCACGACTTGCGGGTGTCATCCCGAGATACATCCGGCGGCTCTGCCGACGGTGGGAGGACCACCGAGGGTCAATCGAGGCAGACCTGGCAGAAGGACGGAGACCACGTCGGAACTTCGTGGCCGCACATCGCGGGACCCGCGGTCAATGGCTCATCACGCGCCAGGCGCTGACCGAGTTCCTCGAGCGCCGTGTCGCACCGGCGGTCCGTGTTGGCTTCGATCTCACACTCACGACGGAGAAGTCGCTCGGCGTGCTCGCCCTGCTCGGCGACACCACCACCCGCCGGACCGTGCTCGACGCGATCCAGACCGGCAACGACGCCGGGCTCGCCTACCTCGAGTACCACGCCACCGGTGCCCGGGAGAAGGGCAAGCCGATCCTGGCCCGGGGGCTGACGATCGCCTCGTTTCGCCACCTCACGTCGCGCGCGCTGGACCCGTTCCCACATCACCACAATGTCGTCGCAAACGCCGTGATCGACGAACACGGAACCCGCCGAGCCCTGGACGCCCGCGGCCTCTACCAGCACGCGCAGGCAGCATCGGCAATCGCCACCATCACAATGCGCCACCAGCTGACCGAGTCGCTCGGCGTGCGGTGGCGGCGAGGGCGATCGGGAAGCTGGGAAATCGACGGCATCGACGACGACGTGCTGCACGAGTTCTCCCGGCGCCGCAACGAGATCGAAGATGCCGTCGCCGAACTCGAAGCCGAGATCGGACGGCGGTCGAGCCTCGACGAGGTCCAGGCCGTCATCACCGGTTCGAGACCGGCCAAGAAGGACGTCGACCCGTCGACTCTCGTCGATGGCTGGTGGGAGCGCGCCCGCCAGCGCGGTCTCACCCCCGAGGCCCTGCGCGCCTGTTCCGGCCGAGCGCCCGAGCGGGCGTTGCCTGACCACGAGCACCTGTTCGAACGACTCGCTTCGCCACACGACGGCGTGTGCGCCGGACACTCGCTGTTCACACGCTCCGACGTTCTCACCGCGCTCGCCGACCTCGAACACGCCGACCAACCGCTGGCGATCGACGCCGTCACGGCCGACCGACTCGCCGATGAGTTCCTCGCCAGCGACCACGTGGTTCAACTGGACACGAACGAGGCCGGTGGTGCCCTCGCACGTGTTGACGTGTTCACGACGCGGGAGATCCTCGACGTGCAGCGGCAGATCACCCGCTGGTTCGATCACGGGCTCGGTGCCGGCGCGGCGAAGGTGTCGGCCGAAGCGATCGACTCGGCCATCGCCGCACACCCGCAGCTGATCGACGAACAGCAAGAGCTCGTCCGCTCGCTGTGCGGCAGCGGCCACCGCCTCCAGTGCGCGATCGGCCGCGCGGGTGCCGGCAAGACCAGCACCATGCGGGTCGCCGCGGAGGCCTGGCAGAGCGCCGGCTACACCGTCGTCGGCGCGGCGGTGAAGGGCGAGGCCGCCCGCCATCTCGCCGTCGGTGCCGGCATTCCGACCGAAACGGTCGCCTGGTACCTCGCTCGCGACGACCGGCCACCCATGGAAGAGCGGACCGTCCTCGTGATCGACGAGGCATCCACGCTGTCCGACCGCGACCTCGCCGCACTGCTGACGATGGCCGACCGCACGGGCGCCTCAGTCCGCCTCATCGGCGACCCCGACCAGCACGGCGCCGTCGCCGCCGGCGGCATGTTCCACCACCTCTGCAACACGCATCCCACCGAGACTCCCGAACTCTCAACAACGCACCGCGTCCGCAGCCATGCCGACCGGGAGGCAGCACGCCTGCTCCGCGACGGTCGTCCGCACGAGGCCCTTGCCGTGCTCACCGATGCCGAGCACCTCCATATCGCCGACACCGACGTCGATCTCTACATCGGCATGCTCCAGAACTGGTGGGAGGCACACCAGCGGGGCGAGGGCCACCCGATGGTCGACCGCCGCCACCACACACGAAGGGTGCTCAACCGGCTCGCCCGCCAGCTGCGTCGCGCCAGCGGCGAGCTCGGCCCGGTCGAGCTCGAAGCGAGCGATGGGCGGCAGTTCGCGATCGGCGACCGCGTCGTCGCGCGGATGGTGGCTCGGGACTTCCACGTGCCCGGCGATCCAGACGCCTACGTCCGAAACGGCGCGACCGGCACCATCGTCGCCGTCGAATGCGCCGGCACACCCGGCATCGAGGTCGACTTCGAGGGCATCGGGGTGATCGCGCTTCCCCAGAGCTTCGTCGACGAGCACACCGGACCGGGAGACCGCACCGATGTCGGTCTCGATCACGCCTACGCCGTGACCAGCTACGCCGTCCAGGGCTCCACTTTCGAGCGATCGACCAGCCGCATCGATGCCGGCGCCACGCGCTCGGAGACCTACGTCGACATCACCCGTGGGCGTCGGGCCAACCACCTGTTCCTGACCCAGGCACCCGACCCACTCGACGGTGAGCATCTCCCCAAGGCTCCCGACCCGGACCTGCCCATCGCCGTATCCGACCGCCTTCGGCGCTCCGGGCCTGAGCGCGTGGCAGTCGAGTTCCCCATCGCAGATTCGGTGGTGCCGACCGGGCCGATCCCGCCCCCACCCGAGGCCTGGTCGAGACGCATCGTCGTCCCAGACCCCGGGCCGATCCACCTTCGCCGACGCCACGACGACGCGCTGCGCCGAACGCTCCACTACCGGTCACGGTGCGGAACATTGCCCCCCACCGGTGGCCCGTGGGCCTGGGCGCTCGGAATCGAGACGGGCGTCGCCGACCTCCGAGAGGGTCGCGCCGCGGCAGTGACCGCACTCGACGAGCTTGCGCTCACGTTGGCAAATGAACACCTACTCCCTCACGGGATCGACGACGAGTGGGCCACCGACCAACTCGTACATGCCGTCGCCGCGGGCGCGCCGGCCGAGGCGCTCCCGCAGCTGGCTCGCGTGCTCGCCCGGATCTCCACAGCCGATGCCGGTTCGTCCACCGGTGTCCCAGACCTCGTGCACGTCTCGGACGTGCTCCGGAGCACCCCGTTTCAGGAGTGGCTCGTCGCCGCGCACGAACCACCCCGACGCCAACCGCCTGTCCTGACCCGCTGACCGACAACCCCACCGGAGGAACCATGACAACCCAAGCCGACGCCGCCCCCGACGTGCTCACCGTCGAGGAGGTCGCCCGTATCCTGCGGATCGGCCGCAACTCGGCCTACGCCCTCGCCCGCCAGTGGCTCGCCACCGGCGGCAAGGAGGGTCTACCCGCTGTCCGCCTCGGACGGAACGTGCGCATCCCCCGGCCCGCACTCGAGCAACTGCTGGGCTGTGAGCTCACCGTGCCCGACGACGGAAGCGAGGACAGCGACAACGTCCTTCCGATCGGGCGGTCACGCCCGGCCGGTACCCTGTGACCACCGCCGGTTCGACACCAGCACCGGCCGCCCCACGAAGCGGTGTCCCCCACTCCTCCGACCTGACGGAGGACCCGTGCGCGGCTACATCGCGAAGAAGGGCAAGCAGTACTACGCCATCATTTACGAGGGCATCGACCCCGCCACCGGCAAGGAACGCCGACGATGGCATCCCGGCGGGCCCCGGCGCTCCGACGCCGAGAAGCTCCTCACGGACCTGGTCAAGCGGGCCAACGACGGCCACACGACGCCAGCGGACAAGATCAGCTTCGGCGAGTACCTCACCGAGAAGTGGCTGCCCATCCAGCGGGCGCAGCTGCGACCCAGCACCTTCGACAGCTACCGGCGCAACGTCGAGAACCACGTCGTTCCCGCTCTCGGCCGCGTCCCCCTCCGCAAGCTCGCTCCCGAGGACCTCGACACCTTCTACGCCCGGCTCCTCACCGAGGGGAAGCTCAATGGCGACGGTGGTGGGCTCAGCCCGAAGACAGTTCGGTACATCCATCTCACGATCAACAAGGCACTGAAGGACGCTCTCCGGAAGGGCTCAGTCGTCCGCAACGTCGCCGAGGCCGCCGACCCGCCGAAGCTCAGCTCGCAGAAGCGAGAAGAGATCAAGGCGTGGACCGCGGAGGAACTTCGATGCTTCCTCGACTCGATCCGAGACGACCGCCTGTACCCGGCGTTCCATCTTGCATCTCACACGGGGATGCGTCGCGGCGAGGTCCTCGGACTGCGGTGGAGCGACGTCGACCTCGACAACGCCCTCGTGTCGGTGCGCCAAGCACTCATCTCGGTGGCATACGAGATGCAGATCTCCGACGTGAAGACCAGCTACGGACGTCGCGTCATCGACCTCGACAAGGGCACGGTCGCCGAGCTCCGTCGCTGGCGCAAGACCCAGGCGGAGGAGCGCCTGGCCTCCGGCGCCAGCTACGAAGACACCGGCCTCCTGTTCGGCCGATCCGACGGCAGATGGCTCCATCCCGACCTGTTCAGCCAGACCTTCGACCGCGCCGTCGCCCGCTCAGGGCTACCAGAGATCACCCTGCACGACTTGAGGCACACCCACGCCACGCTGCTACTGAAGGCGGGCGTCCCCGTCAAGGTCGTCAGCGAGCGGCTCGGCCACTCCAACCCCGGCTTCACGATGAGCGTCTACCAGCACGTGATCCCCGGCATGCAGGCGGAGGCGGCGGCGATCTTCTCTGAGATGTTGCGGTGACGAGCGCAGTGGAGTCGACGCCATCACCGACTGGACAGACAGCGGGTTGCCGAGCGATCGAACACGCTGGAGGACGGACGGCACCTCTGACACTGGTACTCGCGGCGACGAGTCGGATACGCGAACGTAATGGAGCCTGATCGAACGTGGGTTCGTCTATACGATCATGGTGTGAGCGTCGTCAGCGAAGGGCCTGAGAGCGAAGGGCATCGAGCCTTTGACGCTGCCCGTGCCGAACTCGCGAAGGCGGCTGCGGCGCGTACCGAGCTCGCCGAGGTCTGGGCATCGTTGTGCGAGACCAAACCCTTCAGCTCGGAGACCGTCCCGCTCGATGACAAGGTCGGTCGTCTGGACGTACTGATCACGTGGCCCACCGCCCTCCGGCAGCGATCCAATTCGGCGGCCGCAGAGTTCGCACGAGGTATCAAGGCTGCACTCGATTCGGCGCTTCTCGCCGTCGCCGAGACCGTGACAGGAGCCATCGAGCCACCAGACACCGACGCCTACGTCATGCCGCTGTGCACGGAAGAGGCAGAGTTCCTCGAACTCCTCGAGGCCGGTCGCCTCGTCGGGCTGCGACCTGACCAGGTCCGCGAGGTATGGCTACTCCAGCCCTTCAAGCTCGCATCGAGGGACACCGACGCGGCCGCCGATCTCGGGGTCGCGCTCCGGCAACTCAGCGAGCTCCTCGCCTGGGAATCCAGTAGCAAGAGCCTGACGGCGGTCTGGGCGCACTCGGCGGATCCGCTCTTCGATGCCCCCGATGCCGGGGCGGAGATCGTCGGAGACGTTGCGGAGGACGGTCTCCTCGAAGCTCGTCGGACCATCGCATCGTTCACATGCTCGGGCACCTGGCCTGAATGTGTACGGACGAACCCGCAGATCGCCTTCGACTTCGTCTTCGCCGCTCCCCCGTACCCGAGAGATCCAGACGACAATCTGATGAGCCGGTCTGCGCTGCTCCTCGCCCTCGCAGGGGAGTTCGTAGACGGGATGGAGCGCTCGGTCCTTTCGCCGGCTCCGCCTCGGCCCCGCTTCGGGGACCTCAGGCCTGCTCTCGACGACGCACCGTGGGGTGAGTTTGATCTGTCGCTCGTCGAGGAGGGCGCCACGATCGAGGAAGGCCTTCGGAGGTCGGATCTGGGGATCGCGACCTACTACACCCCGGACGGGGAGGTTGCGATCCTCCTGCAGGACGGCGACACCACCTTCGTTCGGCCGGTGCCAGCGGCCCTTCCCATGGACCCGGCAGAGGAGTTAGGTCCCGCGGCCGAGACGGCGGCGCGGGGCGCAGCCAGCCTTTGGGGGCTCCCGGACTTCGTGCTTCGCCCGTCGATCGTCCGGCGAAGCCGAGCCACCCGGGAGATCGGTGACTGCACAGTCGTGGTCGGATCTCGGGCCCTCGCCATCCAGGTCAAGCATCGGACCCCCGCTTCCGGTGACGACGTGTCCGTGGAGGTCGGCCGAGTCGAGAAGCGAATCCGCAAGGCCGCCCAACAAGCGGGCGGCTCGATCCGGTCGCTAACCACCAACCCCACCGAGCTCGTGAACGGCCGCGACAGACCAATCCTCGTCCACGGCGCGCGCGTGGACTGGTGTCGCGTCGTGATCTTCGATCACCCGGACGATCCTGAGATCGAGATCCAAGCGTCCGACCACGGGCCCGTCCCGCTCGTTGTGCTCTTGCGGCGCGACTGGGACTTCTTGTTCGATCAGCTGCGCTCCACCGCAGCGGTCGTGGACTACATCTTCCGAGTCGCGGAGGACGACACTCACGTTCTCGGTCATGAGCCTGCCCGGTACTACGAGCTGGCAAGAGCTGACGCCGACAGTGCTCTGGGCGGCCCAGCCGAGTGGGCAACCGCAACCGGCGTCCCGGTCGTCACCGACCCGATCCTCCCCACAGCGCCTGCGTCGTCCGCGGATGCCGCAGGAGCAACCGTCTACCGGCTGATCCTGGAGGACATCGCCGAGACGCCCTTCGAGCGCGACGAGTCCAACCGCCTCAAGATCCTGGAGATGCTCGACCGGTACCCCGTTGCAGAGCGAGCCGCCCTCGGGCGGCTGCTTCTCACGCACCTCGATGACGTCGTGGGAACCACCGAGGGAGTAAAGTGGCAGTTCCGTCGCACGATCCTTCAAGGGGGCCGCCTTCAGCTGGCGTTCGGGGCCGCCTCCTCGTACAGCGATCTCCATCGTGAGGCATTCGGCCAGTGGGCCATGCTTCGCCACCACGACTTCTCGCAGCTGCGTCGCCTCACCCCAGGCGAGGAGCACCGAACCGTCGCAGTGTTGCTCACGCCGCGGTTCGATGGATCGCCACGACTGTGGGACACCACGTCCTTCACGCTGTTCGGTGATCTCGGCCATTCGGACGAGGAGCTCGACCGAATGCGCTCGCTCTGGGACAGGCGGGACGCCGCATAGAGCTACGGATCGAGCACCGGAAGGCCGTCGACGATCTCGAGAGTGCGCATGGAAACGGTCACCACCCGCCCGACGAGATCGAGGATGTAGGTGGGGTTGGCGTGCTCTATGGCCCAATCGTTCGGGTCGTTGACGATGCCCGACGCCTTGTCGGTCCGAACTCGCCATGCATCTATGACCCAGGCGATCGCCGTCCTAGAGCCGAGTTCGTACTCGTACGCCCGCTCCGGGATGCCCTCGATCGTGATCCACTCGTTATAGATGATCCGAGTCCGGTCCTCGACCTTCTTGCCGGTGGCTGCGTCGGTGACTCTCGGGTGTTTCATCTTGAGCACCCGGTAGGCGTCCGGGTGTTCAGCGTCGAAGCCGGGGGCAAGGTTGTACTCCAGGTCAGGCCACGGCTCGACTGCCTCGTATCCGGCGTGTAGCTCCGCGAGTTTCCGTCCGGCTTCTTCAAACGCCCAGAAGTCCTCGGCGGTCAGGACCTGGGGGATTCGTGGCAGGGACTTCCTCAGATCCGCCTCGAACGCCAACCGGTAGTCCGGCGAGTGGAGAATCCCATACACGTAGAAAAAGACGTCGTCTTTAACGATCGTCTCGTCCAGAGAGCGGAAGGCAGCAAGAACGTGATCGGTCACGTTGGACTCGTGGCCAATCGAGCCAGAATCGTCGCCGAAGAGCTGCGGATCCGAGCTTCGTGTTGTTGCGATACGCCTCGTGCAGGGGATACATACCGCTCCATCTGGCCAGAAGTGGTAGTCGGGCATCTGGGAAACCATGAGGACGGAGAACGCGCTCCTGGCCCCTGCCGTGGGTACTACCATGGCGAGTGTTGAGGAGTCAGGATCTCCGAGGTCGAATGCGCTGGAGAGCTGGGACAAGTCGCGATTCAAGCGCTGACCAGCCTCCATCCAGCGAGGGTGGAAGGGCCGATACATCGCCTGGGTGGTGAGACGGTCAGAACCACTGAGTCGGACGCCCTTTGCGACGTTCTGCAGAGCACTTCGGTCCCAGCTGAAACGTGTCGGGTCGTAGTCGACGGTTGCCTTTACAACGGCGGCTTTCTGGGCAAGGGTTCCCGTCAACGAGGGGTGCTCGGAGGAGAACGAATCCGCTTGGGCGTTGTAGTTCTCGATCATTCGAGTCGCGTTGTGGTCGAGAACACTCCGGGAGCTGTTGTAGTTCCATGCATCTCGGCTTGTCACCGCTCCCAGAGAGCGAAGATGAAAAACAGATGGCTGCTTCGGGTCGATAATAGGAATGTGCGATTCGAAGGAATCAGATCTTTGGTTGATCCAGTCCCCGTGCTTGTTCGGTGTTATTGCCGTCCAGCCAAGCGCGGAGAGACCGCCACCGCCACGAAGCTCTGTCGGCGGTAGCGAAGCCGCAAGCGCTGCCAGCTTGTCGTCGCGAGATAGGTAGTCACCGATGTCGAGATAATGCAGTACCGCCCCGGTTGCTGGCACGGGGGCAGGCCGCTTCACGAGAAGCATGATCGCCACTCCTGCACGACTGCCTGAATCGAAGATCTTCCCGCCCTCCCTGCGAGACACCTCGCCCGCAGTCCGTTGGTTCCCACGCAGGTTGAACACGTAGAGGTGATGGAACTCGTCAGCCAGCACTCGTCGCAGGCCGTCGAGGGACGCGGAGTCGATGTACCCACCGTTCGTCACGAACGCCACGACTCCTCCGTGCGGGGAGCCGAGCAGCCGATTCGACGCCCACCGGATCGCTCGCACATAGGAGTCGTAGAGGGTGCGCATGTTCACTGACGACGAGCGCTCGGCGTAGGTCTCAGCGATGGAGGAGTCGAGGTTCGGGTACTTCAAATTTTGATTGTCGTCATTCGCCGACTCCTGACCCACGGAGTACGGCGGGTTTCCGAGGATGACTCGGATGTCGAGTCCCTTCTGACGGGTCGCCCGTTCGTTATTGACGGGGAAGACGTCCCAGGCACCGGTCCCCTCGCCGGTTTCGCCGAGTTGGAAGGTGTCGGTAAGCACGACGCCCGGGAAGGGGGTGTAGCCGGGGTCCGCGTCATCCAGTCGCGCTCGCTCCTGGCGGTACGTGGCTTCGATGTTGACTGCGGCGATGTAGTAGGCGAGTAGCAGGATCTCGTTGGCGTGGAGCTCCTCGCTGAACTTGCGTGACAGGTCCTCGGGACGAATGAATCCTGATTGCAGAAGTCGGGTCATGAAGGTGCCGGTACCTGTGAAGGGGTCGAGGATGTGGACCCCGACGTCGGAGAGGCTGGCGCCGTCGAAGTGCTCGGCCAGCGCTGCTTCGGTTGCCCGGAGTATGAAGTCGACGACCTGGATCGGCGTGTAGACGATGCCGAGCGAGTCCTTGACCTTGGGGAACGCGATCGCGAAGAACCGGCCGTAGAGGTCCTTGATGATCCGCTGCCGAGCTTCGCCGTCATCGGGGTGGATGCCCTCGACCCGGCGTCGAATCGAGGCGTAGAAGTCGTCGAGCTTGCCCGTCTCGGTCTCGAGGTTGTGTTCATCGAGCACGGCGACGATGCCCGTCATCGCCTGCGACACCGGGTTCGCTTGCGAGAAGGCGTCGTCGCCGAACAACGCTTCGAAGATCGGTCGGGTGATGAGGTGCTGCGACACCATCGAGACTGCGTCTTCTTCGGTGATGCTGTCGTTGAGGGTGGCGTGCAGCTCCTCCAGGAACTCGGCGAAGGCCGCTGCCGCCTGGGGCTGGGAGGCGAGGATCAACGAGATCCGAGCCTCGTGGCGGGCGGCGATGGCCGCGACGTCGCGAGCCCAGTCCTCCCAGTAGGTGCGGGTGCCGACCTTCTGGACAATCTTGGTGTAGATCGCCGAGGTCCACTCCTCGTAGTTGAACAGCCGGCCCTGCAGCGCAGACGGGTCGTCGGGGCTGTCGATGTCGACAGGGATTACCTTGATCGGATCGTCCGGTCCCTCACCGGGCTTCGTGGAGCCGAGCGCGATCCGGTTGATGTAGGCGTTGAACCGCTCGTCGTGGGCCCGGAGCGCTTGCAGCACCTCCCAGACGGCGTCGTAGTCGGGGTTCTTGTCGAGCGCAGCGGCCGGGTCGAGACCGGCGGTGATGGCGACCGGAAGGATGACGTAGCCCAGCTGCTTGCCGGGTGGCTTGCGCATCACTCGGCCGACGGCTTGGACGATGTCGATCTTCGACCGGCGAGGCGTGAGGAACATCACCGCATCGAGGGCAGGGACGTCGACGCCCTCGGTGAGGCACTTGGCATTCGTCAGCAGTCGGCACTCGCCGTCGGGCGGCGTGTCCTTCAGCCAACGTACATCGGCCCTGCGGCTGCTGATCTTGGTGGCGCCGTCGACGTGGCGGGTGGGCACCGTGAGCGGCTCGATCTCATCGCCGCCGGGGCCGGCCTCGAGCTGGTCGAAGTACGCCTCGGCTACCTGCTCGAACTGGGTGGCGAACCGCTCCGAGTCAGCGATCTTCGACCAGAACGCCACCGCTCGCTGCATGGGCGGCTCCCCACCCGTGAACCCAGACCCTGCTGCTCCCGGCAGCTTGGCCAGTCCCGACAGGCAGCCGACGAAGCGAGCGATGTCGGGCAGGCTCAGCGCGCCGTCGCTCGACAGCAGCCCCTGGAACGACTCGCTGACCGCTTCCTCGGCGACGGTGAGGATCAGCACCCGGTAGTCAGCCAGCAGACCCTGCTCGACTGCCTCGCCAAAACCGAGCCGGTGGAACTCTGGGCCGAAGATCTCCTCGTCGTCCATCGACGCGAGGACCGCATCGGCTTCCTTCGCGGCGTCGGCAGCCACCGGCTTGAACAGCCGGGGCGTTGCCGTCATGTACAGCCGCCTGGCGGCCGGGACGACCTCGTTGTCGTGAACCAGCCCGAAGACGCTGTCCTTCTCGCCGACGCTCGACACGCCAGCGGTCCGGTGTGCTTCGTCGCAGACCACCAGGTCGAACACCAGCGCTGTCTTCGCCTGCATCTCGGCGACGACCTCGATCGACTGGTAGGTCGAGAACACGACCGTCATCTCGCCGCCTGGTAGGTCGTGCACGCCGGCCTCGACCAACTCCGCCGGGTCCGTGGTGGGCGGCACGACGAGATCGTGTGGCGTGGCATTCTCGCCCTCGAGCGTCTTGCCCGCGGTTACGTCGGAGCACACGGCGAATGGACGGATCGGCACTTCACACTCGGCCGTCCACTCCTTCAGCGACTGGGCCACCAGCGCGATCGACGGCGCCAGGAAAAGCACCGACTTCCCAGCGCCCGCGTGCTCCTCGGCGATTCGCAGCGCAGTGAAGGTCTTGCCAGTGCCGCAAGCCATGATCAGCTTGCCCCGGTCCGACTCGCCGAAGCCGGCCCGCACCTTCTCCAGCGCCACTACCTGGTGGTCCCGCAGTACGAGACGGTCGGTGGGCTTGATGCCGGCCGGGTTGGCGGGGTCGTAGGTCGACCAGTCCACCGTCATGGCGTCCAGGTCGTCGATGCCGATCCGCTCGACGGGTACGGCGTGCCCTTCGAGCGCCTTCTCGGCGTTGGTCGCCCAGTGGTCTGTGGTGGCGACGATGATCCGGCGCGCCCATTGCTGCTGGCCGGACAAGGCAACGAAGGAGTCGATGTCGTGCTTCGTCAGCGTCGAGTCCGGGTCGTAGCACTTGCACTGGATGGCGATCAGCCGGCCTTCGACATCGCGCGCTACGAGGTCGATGCCGATGTCGGCCCCGGAGCGACCGGGCCACTCCATCCACCGCCACACGTCGGTGAACTGCTGACGGAACGTCCGGTCGGTCCGGAAGGCGTGCAGCATCAGCTGCTCGAACCGGTCCCCCTTGTCGTGCTCGTCCTCCGAAATCGCTCGGATCTCGTCGAGCACAGCCTCAACCGGCGTCGTCATCTATCGCTACTCCAGCCGCCGTCGTCGTACGCACAAGTGTGACATCGCTGGCTGCTCCGATGGTGCTCTACGGAGCCGGTCTGCGGTCCGGTTGGTCGTCTCGTCACTCCCCATGTCAGCGGGTCCCCGACGATCCGGTAGAAGATCCGGTAGAAGATCAGCCGGACAGCAGAAGGCCCCACTCCGAGAAGTGGGGCCTGACCTGCGGTTTCGATGGTGGCGGGGGCAGGATTTGAACCTGCGACCTTCGGGTTATGAGCCCGACGAGCTACCAGACTGCTCCACCCCGCGGCGGACTGATGAATGTAGCGACGCGGCTCGGTCGGCAACAACCTGGCCAGCTGACGCCAGGAGGCCGTCGACCTGGACGTGCGGGGCCTGGGCAAGGTTCTTGCCCGGTGGCGGCTCGAGGTCGACCCGGCCGGCGGGAGCCCGAGCGGACCGAGCGCAACCCCGACGCACACGTCTGGACCACCTTCCAGGGGGCAGTGATCGTCGACGCGGTACGAGGCGCGATCGGCGGCGCTGCGTTCAAGACGGTCTCCGACGGCTTGGTCAGGAGGTGTTCCGCGCCGACTGGAAGGAGGCGACGCAGAGGCTGGGCCGCGGGCCGCTGACCACCACTGAGCTCGGCCGCACCCATGCGCAGCGCCGTGCCGATGCGCTGGTGCTGAGGGCACAGCGGGCACAGCGGGCACATGCAGCGAACCCGTCGGCCGCCGCCCGCCTCCGACCCCTGGTCATCGTCGTCGCCGGCCTGGACGCTCTGCCGGCGGCCTGGCCGAGCCCTGGAACGAGACGCGACCACGAGCGTCACCGGTTCATCACCGGCAAGCTGCGCCGTGCCATCCAGGTCCGCGACGCCAGTGCACCGCCCGCGGGTGTGACCGGCCCGCCGACCACTGCGACGTCGACCACATCGAGCCGGTCAGCGCCGGCGGCCGCACCCGGCCGGACAACGCACGGGTCGCGTGCAGCCCCGACAACCGGGCTCGCCCCCGGCGGCGCTTCCACGGCGATCCGGACCCGTAGGCGGCGGCCGCCCGAGGCCTCGGCTACTCGTCCTCGAGGTACTCGTCCAGGAACGCGTCGAGGGCTGCTTCGTCGTCCAGGTCGACACCGGCGGCCACCGCCTGCTCGAGGATCTCGACTCGCCCGCCCTGGGATGGACCCGGCAGCTCCCCGGCTTCGGCCGCGCGGACCACGTCCAGCGCCTCGCTGAGGTAGCGATCAGCCCAGCCGTGTTCCCGGTGAGCCCAGGGCACGAACGCTCGGAGCACCCTCGGGAAACGGGCCACCACGTCGTCCTCGAATCCCGACAGTGGCAGCCATCCGCCGAGGATCAGCTGGGTGACCGGCGCGCTCCAGCGCAGCGGATCACCCCCGAGCTCCTCGGCCACGAACGACACCGCATCGAGCAGCGGCTGCCGATCACGCCGGTGGGACATCCCGTCGAGGCCGGCGAGGAACCGATCCACGATCGCAGCGCACGCCGCCGGCGTGGCCGGCGGCGCCGGCGCCAGCGCCTCGGCGTCCGAGGGCAGCTTCGACACGTAGTGGTCGACGATGGCCCACTGGGGTGAGAAGCCGTCGGCGACCGCCGCCGGCACCCCGGCGGCCAGCGTGGCATCGACCGCCTCGTCGATGGTGGCCGCAGCCACGGCCGGATCCAGGTCGGTGATCCGCATGCCGTCGGCGTCGTCGGAGAGGCGCAGGTACTCGGCGGCGTCGTCGTGGACCAGCAGATCGGTGGCGAGCCCGCCCAGGGTCCGGTCGACGTACACCGCCACGACGTGGTCGTGGGAGGCCGAGCGGTGCCGGGCGACGAGCGCGATGTCGAACCCGTCACCGGTCTCGTGCTCCACCCGGTGGGCCGCACGGACGTCGGCCTGCCCGACGTCCATCGCCCACGCCGGTCGAGCCGGCAGCGACGACGCGGCGAGCCGCTCCCGCAGCGGCCACTGGAGCCAGCCCGGGTCGAAGGCGTCGAGGACCCAGAGGAAGTCGAGGACGACCCGGGGCGGCGATGCCTCCAGATGGTGCAGGCACAGCTCGACGATGCCGTTGAGCAGCTCCTCGTGGTCGGGTTCACCCGGTGCGGGCGATGGCGCGCCGGCGCCCAGCTGGCCGAGGAACTGGGACACCTGCAGCTCGATCTCGAGGGGGGACCGGTCGCCGATCTGCGCGAAGTCCTCGAGCGCCGCCACGATGCCCTCGAGCGGTGGCAGCCCGGACTCCTCCTCCGGCCACACCCGGGCCGGCGGGGTCACCCGTCCGCCGCCGCTGCCACGTCGCTTGCGCTTGGCCATCCGGCGACCCTACGCGTCGACGCTGTCAGCACCCTTCTGCCATGCTGGGCACCGCCGACCTCGGCCTCGCGGTCTCCACCGCCCCCGGCACCCGCGGTGCCGCTCGCCGCCCCACCCGATCGCACGGGTGCCGGGCCGCCAGCTCCGGACCTGGAGGCCACCGTGCCCGCACCCCTGGAAGACCACCTGGCGACCGACGCGTCGCTCCACCTGCTCGCCGACCATCTCACCGAGGCGCTCGCCGAGGGCGACCTCGAACCGTGCCTCCTGCACGTCTCCACACCGGACGCCTCGGGGTTCGACCTCGGCGTCTGCCCCCTCGACGGACAGCACCCCACCGACGTCCTGCTCGGTCAGGTGGCCCCTGACGACTGGCACGCGGTCGGGATCGCCACCCACGGGTGGGCGTACCACGTCGCCGAACGGGGCGAACCCGAGCGGCGCCGGCACCGCGTCCACATCGTCACGCTGCTCTCCCGCTCCGGCGAGCACGCGCACCGCACCCGCTCCGACGACCCCGCCATCGCCGATGTGCTCGACGGCGAGCCGCCGACGGGCGAGCAGGTCGACCTGCTCCGCCGGGTGCTCGGCCTGACCACCGAACCGCCGCCATGCGAGCCCTCCACCTACTGGAGCATCGAGTGGCTCGCGACCCTCACCGCGGCTGGTCCGGAGGTCGTCACCCTCGTCGACGCCCTCGCCCTCCACCCCGCGACCCATCTGCTGCAGCGCGGCACGGCGCTGGACGCCGCCGACACGCTCGACGTGCTCACCGCGTTCCACCGCGTCCTCACCTGGGGCCGCATGCGTGAGCTGGCCGGCCTCGGCCGCTTCACCGTCCCCGACCTCACGCCCGACCGCGCCGCCTGGCTGGACGACGGCTCCTTCGCCCGGTTCGTTCTCAACCGCTGCCCGCCGCTGCACCTGCTGAAGGCGAGGTTGCACGAGCACCTTCGCGCCGAGGTCGCCGACGGGGTGCTCGACCTGCTCGGCGAGCTCGGCGTGCCGGATGCCACCTGGCCCGACCTGGCCCGGCCGCCCCATCCCGCGGCGTGAGGGCCATCCACCACCGCCCACCCGGTGCGGTCCTACCGTCGGCCCATGGCCTGGTTCCGTCGCCGCAGCACGTCCTCCACCCCGGAGCCCATCGGTCCCACGCCCGTCGCGGCGCAGCCCGGACCTCCGCAGGACCGCCCCTCGCTCGACCTCGTGCCCATGGTGTCGGGCCAGTCGCTCGAGCGGACCGAGCGGGCGCTGAAGATGCTCGCCACCCAGTCGGCCCAGCTGCACGGCCAGGTGGTGCACCTCGAGCGCCGGGTCGACGCGCTGTCCGATGCCCTCCTCGACCGACTCGACGTGCCGAGCAACGACGACCTGCTGGAGGCCCGGATGCACTCGGCCAAGGTCGCCGCCGAGCTGTCCCGACTGGAGGTCAACCTCGCGGCCCGGCTCGACGCCGTCCGCGACGAGCTGCGGGCCGTGCAGGGCCAGGGCGGCTCGATCGACCTGCGGGAGCTCACCCCGAACGACACCGGGTGGGCGCCGGCCCGCTCGTCGGCCTCCTAGGCCTCCTCCGACTCCTCGTCCGTCGGCTCCTCGACCTCGGACGTCAGCGGGGCCTCTTCCCCGGGCGGGGTGGAGGTTGTGGTGGTCGAGGCTGCCAGCAGCTGGAGGGCCTCGCTCACCAGCTCCTGGGCGTCCTCGGTCAGGGTCTGGTACTCCCCGAGGTCGCCTGCAGCCAGCGCGGCCTCGGCGTCCTCGAACAGCGCGTTCGCGTCCTCGAGCAGGCGGGCAGCGCGCTCATCCACCGTGCCGGTCTGGTCGTCCGGATCGATCGGAGCGCTCGGGTCGTCGGGGACCTCGACGATCTCGCCGTCCTCGTCCACCACCTCGTCGAGGTTGGGCACCTCCCCGAGGAGCTGCGTCAAGGCCTGCTCGAGGGTGTCGGCGATGGCGACGTTGGACTCGAAGAAGGCAATCACCTTCTTCAGCTCCGGGATGCGCACCTGGTTCGACTCGACGTAGAACGGCCGCACGTACAGCAGCGAGTCGTCGACGGGCACGACGATGAGGTTGCCCAGCTTCACCGTGGACTCGCCGGTGCCGAGCAGCGTCTGCTGCTCCGACACGATCGGGTCGGACTGCATCGCGTCGGCCACGATGGCCGGGCCGTCCGGGCGGTTCTGGCGCGGCATGGTGAACGTCACCAGCTCGCCGTAGTGCTCCGGATCGGAGCGAGCCACCATGAACGCGGTGAGCTGCTGGTTGTCGTCGTCACGGCCGAACGGCACGAAGCTGCGCAGCATCACGAACTCGGCCTCGTCCTCGCCGGGCAGCTGGGTGAGCAGGTAGTAGGGGTCGACACGGGCGCCGACAGAGGGGCCGACCGGCTCGCCGGCGGCGTTCGTGGTCTGCGTGGCCGGGCCGGCGCCCGCCGTGCCCGGGTCGAGCGCGACGTTCCAGGCGTCGTTGTTGTTGTAGAAGGTCTGCGGGTCGCTCACGTGGTAGCGGGCCCACATGTTCGTCTGCACCCGGAACAGGTCCTCGGGGTAACGCAGGTGCGCCACGAGGTCTTCGGACATCTGCTCGATGTCGACGAAGAGGTCGGGGAAGGCGTCCCGCCACGCATCGATGATGGGATCCTCCTGGTCCATCACGTAGAAGGTCACCGTGCCGTCGTAGGCGTCCACCACGGCCTTGACCGAGTTGCGCACGTAGTTGAACCGCCCGTCCAGGCCGCTGGACGCTGGCAGACCTCCGTTGTCGGCCGTCTGCCCGTAGGGGAACCGGTCCGTGGTGGTGTAGGCGTCGACGATCCACTTCACCCCGCCATCGATCACCACCGCGTAGGGGTCACCATCGAACTCCAGAAACGGAGCCAGGGTCTCGACCCGGTCGCGGACGTCGCGGATGTAGTGGATCTGGGAGTCGTCGGTGATGAAGTCCGTGATGAGCGGGTCGTACTGCCCGAAGCGCAGCGAGAAGGCGACCCGCCGCAGGTACGAGCCGATGCCGACGCCGTCCTCGCCGTCGTACCGGGTCAGCTGGGTCTCGCTGCCGATCTGGTAGTCGAGCTCGTCGCGCGTGGCCTGGGTGATGGCGTACCCGCCCAGGCCCTCACCGAAGTAGATCTGCGGTCGGCTCAGCTCGAGGTCGGTGTTCTCCCGCACCGGCACCTGCTGGAGCAGGAAGTCGGGGCGGCCCTCCGGTGTCTTGGAGGTGCCCGACGCCATCACGACGCCGTAGCCGTGGGTGTAGATGACGTGGCGCGCCTCCCACGACCCGGTCGGGATCCCCGGGGTGTTCAGGTCGCGCACCGAGAGGACGACCTGCGTCGGCTCGCCGTCGATCGTGTAGCGGTCCACGTCGACATCGCTGAGCTGGTAGTAGGGCAGCAGCTCCTCGAGGCGGGGGAACGTCTGACCGAGCACGGTGCTGGACGGGTCCCAGAGGCGGATGTTTCGGACCGTGTTGCGGTTGTCGGTGAGATCCACGTTCTCGGCGTCGCGGTTCAGCTCGTAGTCCGTGCTCTCCACGTCACCGAGGTCGAGCGCCTCACGGGTCGCGTCGATGTTGCGCTGGATGTAGGCCTCCTCGGTGGAGGACTCGTTCGGCTCCACCTGGAAGCGCTGGATGAACTGAGGGTATATGCCTCCGGCGACGACGGCGACCAGGCCCCACAGGCCCACCCCGAGGATCGGCAGCACCCAGCCTCGCCGCCAGATGTTCACGATGAACAGCACGAAGCTGGCCGCCGAGATCAGCACCAGGAGGTTCAGCACCGGCAGCTGGGCGTTCACATCGGTGTAGCCGGCGCCGTCGACGAAGCCGGTCTCCGACGTGGTGAGCTCGAAGCGCTGGAGGTAGTAGCCGCCGGCCCGGATGAGGGCGAGGACGCCGAGCAGCACAGAGATGTGCGCCTTGACCTGCGACGTCACCCGGGGGCCGGCGGCGCCGGGCCCGGCGGGCTGGACCCGGATCCCGCCGTTGGCGAAGTGGGCGGCGATGGTGACGACGAGGACGATCAGGATCGAGGCGAAGGCCCAGTCGGCCACCGAGGACAGGAACGGCAGCTTGAAGACGTAGAAGCCGAGGTCGGTGCCGAACTGCGCGTCGGTCTGGCCCCAGTCGCCACCGTTCACGAACAGGAGCCACGACCGCCACTCCTGGCTCATGCCCAAGCCGGCGATGAGGGCCAAGAACAGGGCGACGGCGACGCGGAAGAGCCCTGTGCGGTGGCCGATGGCGTCCCGGAACCGCTCCAACGCCTCCTGCTCGGGGCCGGCCGGCGGGAACCGTGGCGCCAGCCGATCGGCGATGTAGAGGTTCGCCCAGCAGATGGCGAAGAACAACGCCACGAAGATGACGGCCAGCGAGACCTTGGCGCCCAGCACCCCTCGCCAGACCTCGTCGTAGCCGAGGGAATCGAACCAGAGGAAGTCGGTGTAGAAGCCGGCGATGCCGCGCAGCGACGTGATCAGGACGAACAACCCGATCGCGGCGACGATCAGCAGCGTGCGTCCACGGTTGGAACCCGACGAACGCAGCCGGCGTGCGGCGGGGCTTGGCATGTCAGACGGTGGGCGCATGAGGGCGCCGAGCCTACCGACGCCGGCCCCGAGGCCCATCGCGTCCGGGACGGGGTGCGGCGGGGATCAGTCGGTCACGAGGACGCAGCGGCAGCCCGGGTGCGCCTGCGGGCACGCGTCGCCGGTGGCGAAGGCCT
>CAZCJT010000002.1:0-48996 GCA_964498565.1 uncultured Acidimicrobiaceae bacterium | reverse complement strand
TGACGCCGAAGGACGCCGTCGCCGAGCTGCGCGCCGAGGTGCGGGCGGGCCGTCTGGACGCCACCGCGGTCGATGCCGTCCTCGCGGCGGCGGGCCAGCCGCGGGGCAAGCGTCGTGTGGGCCCATCCGGTCTGACCCCGCGCGAGATCGAGGTGCTGGTCCTCATCGCCCGCGGTGCATCGACCCGCCAGGTCGGCCAGCACCTGTCGATCACCCCGAAGACGGCCGAGACCCACATCGAGCGGATCTACGCCAAGACCGGCGCCAGCACGCGGTCCACGGCGACCCTGTTCGCGCTGCAGCAGGGCCTCCTCGGCAGCCTCGAACCGCTCGATCTGTAGGGGAAAGCCCCGACGACACCTGCACGCGTCCTCCGTACCGTCGACCTCGACAGTCCACGACACAGAGGAGGCCCACCGTGGCCAACAAGGCAGTCATCAGCCTGAGCACCGGGCTCGAGGACAGCGAACAGGTCACCGTCGCTCTCCTCGTCGCCGTCGGCGCGGCCGAGTCCGGCCGACCCACGCTCATGTTCCTCACCAAGGAGGCCTTGCGCCTCGCCATCGATGGCATGGCCGTCGGCGTCGCCTGCGACGGGTGCCCGTCCATCCCGGACCTCATGGCGCGCTACGAGGCCGCCGACGGTCGCTTCTACGTCTGCCCGATCTGCTTCAACGCCAAGCAGCTCGACGACAGCCAGCTCATCGCCGGCGCCGAGATCCAGGGGACCGTCCCCCTGTGGGGCTGGATCGGCGACGACGGCGCCACCACCTTCAGCTACTGAAGCAGGAGAACACCAATGAACACCATCGACGTTGACGACCTGCGCGACAAGGTCAAGGCGATGTACCGAGCCGTTGCCGAAGCGGCGCAGGGCGAGTTCCACTTCGAGATGGGCCACGACCTGGCCGCCCGTCTCGGCTACCCGACCGACGAGCTGGCGCAGATTCCCGCCGAGGCGTTGGAGTCCTTCGCCGGCGTCGGCCACCACCTCGGGCTCGCCGCCCTCCAAGAGGACGAACGAGTCGTCGATCTCGGCAGCGGGTCCGGCACCGACGTGTTCCTCGCCGCCCGCCGGGTCGGCCCGTCCGGACAGGCCGTCGGCATCGACATGACCGACGCCCAGCTCACCAAGGCCCGCCGACTCGCCCAACGAGACGGCTTCGACAACACCCGGTTCGAACACGGCTACATCGAGCGCCTGCCGCTCCCTGACGAGTGGGCCGATGTGGTGATCAGCAACGGCGTCATCAACCTCTGCAACGACAAGGCCGCCGTGTTCCGCGAGATTGGCCGCATCCTCGCGCCGGGCGGGCGCATGGCCATCTCCGACATCGTCACCGAGCAGCAGCTCACCGAAGCCATCGTGTGCGACGTCGACCTCTGGGCGTCCTGCATCGGCGGGGCCATGCAACAGGACGACTACATGGCCGCCATCGAGGCGGCCGGCCTCGAGATCGTCGTGACCGTGGACAACCCGCAGTACGAGTTCATCTCGGACTCCGCCCAGGGGGCCACCGAGACCTTCGGCGTCAAGAGCATGAGCGTCAGTGCGAGGAAGCCGGCATGACCTCCACGTACACCGCGGGTCCTTGGAGGATGACGAGGACGTTCATGACGCCACCTCGGCGGTCACGGGGAGGTTGGCTCGCTGCCATTCCGGATAGCCGTCCCGGAGTCGTCGCGCCCGCCGCCGGCGGCTTCGAAGGAGCCGGACGGCGTCATCGGCGTAGACGCAGAACGGACCGCGGCAGTAGGCGACGACCTCGACGCCCCGGGGGAGCTCGGCGAGCCGGTCAGCGAGCTGGTCGTGGGGGATGGAGAGGGCCCCGGCGATGTGCCCGGCTGCATATTCGGCATCGGGGCGAACATCGACCACGATCACGTCACCGTCGTCGAGGCGCCGGACGAGCTCATCGCGGTCGATCTCCTCCACCCCGGCCCGGTCTCCCAGGTAGGCGTCAGCCAGGGCATCGAGGTCCTCCAGGTGGGTGACGGCCACGTCGCGCACGGCCGCCCACGCATCGGCGACACGTGTGGACGCGAGCCGGTAGTAGATGCGGTTGCCGTCCCGCCGGGTGGTCACCACGCCCGCCGTGGCCAGGGTGCGCAGATGGAACGAGGTGTTGGCGGTGCTCTGGTCGATCTCGGCGGCCAGGTCCTCGACGTGACGTTCCCCCTGGGCCAGAACGTCGACGATCTCGGCCCGCCGGCCGTTGGCCAGTGCCTTGGCGATCTCGGCGAACCCGTCGTAGAGGGCGTCCTTCGCTGCTCGATCTCCCACAACCACCTCCACTGTTCAAAGGAACGCTTGACAAGGTAGCCGATCGGGACGGTATTGTTCAAGCAATTCCTTGAACAGATGGAGCGGTTCGGCATGGAGATCCTGAGCGTCACCGATGAGGGGCTCGGCCACACCTCACATCTGGTCGGTCTCGGCGACGGGACCGCCCTCGTGGTTGATGCGGCCCGGTTCCCCGAGCACCAGCGTCGGCTAGCCGCCGACCACGGTTGGCGGATTGCGTGGGCGGCTGACACCCACTCCCACGCCGACTACATCTCGGGCAGCCCGGCCCTGGCCGTCGACAGTGCAGTCTTCGTGGCGCCGGCCCGAGCCCGGCTGGAGCAGCCGCATCGGGGCATCGAGCACGGCGAGGACCTCGAGATCGCCGAGGGCTTCGCCCTGCGGGCCATCGCGACGCCGGGCCACACGCCGGACCACCTTGCGTACCTCCTCCTCGAACTCGGCCACCCGGTGGCGCTCTTCTCCGGTGGCTCACTGATGGTCGGCACGGTCGGACGCACCGACCTGCTGGGTGACGAGCACGCCGAGCGGCTCGCCGCCGAGCTGTTCCGGGCCCTCCACCACGAGATCCTGACCCTGTCCGACGACCTCGCCGTGTACCCCACCCACGGCGCAGGGTCGTTCTGCTCGGCCCCATCGGGGTCGCAGCGTTCCACCACCATCGGCACGGAGCGGGCCACCAACCCGCTGCTGCAGGTGACCGACGAGCACGAGTTCGTTGAACGGCTCGTCGGCTCGATGGGGTCGTTCCCCACCTACTTCCGCGAGCTCCCCGAGCGGAACCGACGAGGCCCCCGCCACTACTCGACCATCCCCACCCTCCCGGAACTCGCGCCCGATGATGCCGCTCGCCTCGTCGCCGACGGCGCGGTGCTCATCGACGCCCGCCCCGTCGCCGCCTTCGCCGCAGCCCATCCCGCCGGAGCGATCTCCAACACGCTGCGGCCGGTGTTCGGCTCCTGGCTCGGCTGGACCGTCGACCTCGACACACCGCTCGTGTTCCTCCTCGACCACGACCAGGACCGTTCCGAGCTGGTCCGTCAAGCCCTGACCGTCGGTCACGAGCACCTGCTCGGCGAGATCGCCGGCGGCATCGATGCCTGGACAGCTGCCGGTCACCCGACCGCATCCATCCCCGTCGTCGGACCCGACGCCATGGCCGAGACCGTCCTCGATGTCCGCCAGGACGGCGAGTGGCAGACCGGGCACCTCCCCGGCGCCCTCCACGTCGAGCTCGGCGCAGTCCGCGCCATGCCGCTCCCCGACGGGCCGGTGACGGTCATGTGCGGCCACGGCGAACGGGCCATGACCGCCGCCAGCATCCTCGCCAACCGCGGCCACGCCCACCTGGCCGTGCTCGACGGCGGCCCCGATGACTGGGCTCGCAGCACCGAACGAACCCTCGAGACGGGGCCATGACCTCCATCTCGTCGCCGCCGGTGCCGCAGTCGCCTACGCCGCTACGCCTCGGGCTGCGGGAGAACCTGGCCCAGTTCCTCCTCCTCGTCGGGGTCAACGCCCTCGTCGGCGGGATGATCGGCCAGGAACGCACCGTCCTTCCCCTGCTCGCCGAAGAGGAGTTCGGCCTCACCGCGTTCTCCTCCACGCTGACCTTCATCGCCGCTTTCGGCATCGTCAAGGCGGCGACCAACTTCTTCGCCGGCACCCTCTCGGACCGCTTCGGCCGCAAGCCCGTCCTCATCGCCGGATGGATCATCGGCATCCCCGTCCCGCTGATGATCATCTGGGCCCCGACCTGGTCCTGGGTCATCGCCGCCAACGTGCTTCTGGGTGTCAACCAGGGCCTCACCTGGTCCACCACGATCATCATGAAGATCGACCTCGTCGGGCCCGCCAAGCGCGGCCTCGCCATGGGCTTCAACGAGGCCGCCGGCTACATCGCCGTCGCCCTCACCGCCCTCGCCACCGGCTTCATCGCCTCCCGCTCCGGACTGCGCCCCGAACCGTTCTACCTCGGGATTGCATTCGTCGCTCTCGGCCTCGGAATCTCCACCCTGTTCGTCCGAGAGACCCGCGACCACGCTCTCCACGAGGCCGCCGACCACACCACCACCGCCGACCACCTCCACGGCGGTCTCTCCACGGGGGAGATCTTCCGGCTCACCTCGTTCCGAGAGCCAGCGCTGTCGTCGTGCTCGCAGGCCGGACTCGTCAACAACCTCAACGACGGCCTCGCCTGGGGACTGCTGCCCCTCTACTTCGCTGCCGCCGGACTGTCGGTCGCCCGCATCGGGATCCTCGCCGCGCTCTACCCCGCGGTGTGGGGCCTCGGTCAGCTAATCACCGGCGGCCTGTCCGACCGCACCGGCCGAAAGCCGCTCATCGTCGGGGGCATGCTCCTGCAGGCCGCCGCCCTCGGCCTGTTTGCCGCCACCGAAGGCTTCGCCGTCTGGGCCCTCGCTGCCGTCGTGCTCGGCGTCGGCACGGCGATGGTGTACCCGACCCTGCTGGCTGCCATCGGCGACGTCGCCCACCCGACGTGGCGCGCTCGATCCGTGGGGATCTACCGGCTGTGGCGCGACGGCGGCTTCGCCGTCGGCGCCCTCCTCGCCGGCACCCTCGCCGACGCCTTCGACATCAGCTTCGCCATCTGGGCCATCGCCGCCCTCACCGCCGCATCAGGCATCGTGGTCCTCGTGCGCATGTACGAGACCCACCCCCGCCACGACCGCACACAGGTCCCCGGCGACACCGGCCTCGAGAGCTGAATCGTCGATGAGCGAGGAGACCAGCCCGCTGATGCGCGCCAAGGCCCACGACCAGCCCTCGGTCTTCCGGCCCGAGAACCTGCTGCGGGAGGGCCGACGCCAACGTGGGCGGCCCGACATCGCTGTCCCTGCGGTGTGCCTGCTCGATCCCGACGGCGACATAGTCCGTCACCTCACCGCCACGGGTCAGGCCACCGAACACCCGGGTTGGGCCTGCTACCACACGACCCTGTGGACCTTCGACCTCGATGGCATGGAGGTCGGCGTCATCGGAAACGCGGTCGGAGCATCCTTCGCCGTGCTCATCGCCGAGCAACTGGCGGTGTCCGGATGCGAGCTGCTCGTCAGCGTCACCTCGTCGGGCTCGATCACACGGGTCGCCGATCCGCCGCACTTCGTGCTCATCGACCGAGCCCTGCGCGATGAAGGCGCCAGCCTCCACTACCTGCCCCCGGGCATGTGGTCCGACGCACCGGCCCGCCTCATCGAACGACTCGACGGGCACCTGGCTGGGCTCACCCAACCAGTGGTCACCGGACCGACCTGGACCACGGACGCCCCCTACCGAGAGACCGCCGAGGCAATCGACCACGCCAAGTCCCTCGGGATCGTCGCCGTCGAGATGGAAGCGGCGGCCCTGTACGCGTTCGCGTCGGTCAGAGAGTTCGACGTGATCTGTGTCGCGCACGTCACCAACACCATGGCGACCGAGGGCGACGACTTCGAGAAGGGCGACGCCGACGGAGCGCACGATGCGCTCGAGGTGGTCGCTGCGATCATCGAACAGCTGCGTCAGTTATCCACGAATGAATAGGGGGAGACCTTCCTGGTGCCAACGAGGTCGACCCGTTGCGCAGCGGTGCGCGGGCCCGATCACTCGTACACTTTTGCACCGTGAGGCAGGCGACCTACGTCGATGGGCTGTGGAACGGCACGCCCGTGGTGGAGTGGATTCCCGAGGTCGTCGACGACGTCGTCGAGGGTTTCGGTCCGGCGCGGGTGATGGTCTTCGGCTCCGTGGCCCGGGGGGATGACGACTCGGCCAGCGACCTCGACCTGCTCGTGCTCTTCGATGATCTCGACGCTTCGGACCGTCGGCGGCTCATGGGCCGGATCCGGACGGCGATCGCGGCGCCGATCCCGATCGACGTGTTGGTCGCGGAGGTGTCGGAGTTCGAGGCAGGCAAGGACGTGAACGGTTCGCCGTACTACTGGCCGGCAATGGACGGGCGCGTCATCTATGACCGATCCGCAGCCTGACCTCGATCCCGCGCCACGTTGGCTTCGGGAAGCGACTGAAGAGCTTCGGACTGCGGAGGTCGTCGCAGCGCACGACGAGCTCCCGGATCGGGTCGCCGGCTTCCACGCCCATCTCGCTGCGTAGAAGGCGCTCAAGGCCCTGCTGGTCCGCTTCGACGTCGAGGTGCCTCGCACCCACGACCTGGTCGGGCTGCATCGCCTGCTCCCCGAGTCGGTCCAGCGAGAGTTCGCCCTAGACGACATCGAGGTGCTGAACCCTTGGACCATCGAGGGTCGGTATCCGGCGGACCTACCGGACGTAGGTCGCTCGGTGATCGACGAGACGCTCGCCGCAGCCCGTCGGATCCTCGATGCCTCGACCGGCGATGTCTAGCGAGATGTCTAACGAACAGCGCCGTACGGGCCAGTTCGCCGTGGACGGACTGGACGCTGCGATCGAGGCTGTCCGACGACCTTCGGGCTGTCGTCGTGATGTCGACCCGGACGCCGACCCACCGAAGGCGCTCGCAATCGGCCCCGACGTCTCCAGCAACCTCGTCACGCGACCGTGGGGGCGGGACTGCTCCCACCGTTGCAAGCAACGAGGCGCTCAGTGGAGCTGTACGACCTCAGTGACGTCGTCGTCGGGCAGCGCAGGGTCAGCCACCGCGCTGACCGATACATGTCGGAGCTCGACCGCACCGCGAAGGGTCGCGAGGAACGCGGTGTCCGACGCATCGGCTCCGGTGGCGATGCGGACCATGGACCTGCGAGGAGCCAGCAGGGTGGGATCCACGACGACCCACCGCCCGTCGACGAGCGCCTCGGCGACGGCGTGGAAGTCCATGGGCTCGAGACCTGGGGCGTAGACCGACGCCACCCGACTCGGGACGCCGTTGGCGCGCAGCAGCGCTGCGGTCAGGTGGGCGAAGTCGCGGCAGACCCCCTCGCGCGCCATCAGCGTCTCCATCGCCCCGTCGGTAGGGCGCGAGGAACCGCTGACGTAGCGGATGTTCGTCCCGACCCAGCTCGACACGCCCGCCAGGAGCTGGTGGCCGTCCAGACCCGCGAACTCGTCGCGAGCAAACGGGCCGAGCCGGTCCGACTCGCAGTAGCGGCTCGGTCGGAGGTAGCGGACCCGGTCGAGATCGCTGGCCTTCGGCGCAGCAGACCGGATGCCGCTCACCGTCGCCTGGTAGTCGATGACGAGCGTCCCGGGACCGACATCGCGCACGAGGTGCAGCCGGCCGCCCTCGTCGACGTCGATCTCCTCGCATACCGTCTCCGCGCCGTCCACGCGAACCCGCAGCGACTCGCCCTCACGTGCATACCCGTTGCCGACGGCGATGGCCATGACGAGGTCGGTTCCCCCGGAGACCTGGGTGTCGAGGTGGGTGGAGACGACCCGTCGGATCCCGACGGACGGGCAGGGCTCGATGGTCACCGACCCAGGATGCCGGGTGCCCCTCCATCGCGTGCAGATGCGCCCGAGGTGCGACGGGGCCTGTCGCCCTGCCGGCCGGTGTCGAGTTCACACACACGTCATCATGCGCCAGCGACCCTCGGATACGTTCCCCCGTCCATGGGCGTGTTCGCCGACTATGACCGAGGCGGCTTCTTCGACGAGGCCCACGACGAATGCGGTCAGCCGCGGGCGCACTACCGGGAGCTGCTGGGGCAGCTCGACGCCTTCCCGCCCGGTGAGCTGGAGCGCAGGGAGCGGCTCCGCGACGAGGCCTTCCGCACCGCCGGCATCACGTTCACCGTGTACGGCGAGAGTGAAGGCGTCGAGCGCACCTTCCCGCTGGACCTCGTGCCTCGTCTGATCCCCCACGAGGAGTGGGAGCACCTCGAGCGCGGGCTCATACAGCGCATCACGGTCCTGAACCGGTTCCTCGACGATCTGTACGTCGGCGAGCGCGCCGCGGTGCGCGACGGCGTGGTGCCCTGGTGGCTGATCGCATCGTCGTCGGGCTTCGTGCGTGAGGCCGCCGGGATCGAGGTGCCCCACGGCGCACGGTGCCTGGTCGCCGGGGTCGACCTCGTGCGTGACGCGAAGGGGACCTACCGGGTCCTGGAGGACAACCTACGGAACCCGTCGGGCATCTCCTACGTGTTGGAGAACCGGCAGGCGATGACGAGGGTGCTCCCACGGATCTTCGCGAACCACCGGGTGCGTCCCGTCGACCACTACGGCCTCTCGCTGCTGCACGCACTGCAATCCGTGGCACCCCCCTCGGCCCCCGAGGAGCCCACTGTCGTGGTGCTGACGCCGGGCGTCTACAACTCCGCGTACTTCGAACACGCCTTCCTCGCCCGCCAGATGGGCGTGGAGCTGGTGGAAGGCCGCGACCTCGTCGTCGATGACCACACCGTGGCGATGCGCACCACCAAGGGGATGCAGCGAATCGATGTCATCTACCGTCGGATCGACGATGCCTTCCTCGATCCCGTCGTGTTCCGCGCCGACTCGACCCTCGGCGTGCCCGGGCTCATGGCTGCCGTGCGAGCCAAGACGGTCACGTTGGCGAACGCTGTCGGCAACGGGGTCGCTGACGACAAGGCCATCTACGCGTTCCTCCCCGACCTCATCCGCTACTACACGGGAGAGGAGCCGATCCTGCCGAACGTCGAGACCTACCTGCTCTGGGACCCCGACCAGCGTGCGCACGTGCTCGACCGGCTCGACCAGGTGGTCGTGAAGCCGGTGGCCGAGGCCGGCGGGTACGGCATCACCATCGGACCCCACGCCACCGCGCAGGAGCTCGACGGCTGCCGACGCTCCATCGAGGCGGACCCCAGGGGCTGGATCGCGCAGGATGTGGTGCAGCTGTCACGGCACCCGACGCTCGTCCAGGACCGCATGGCCGGCCGCCACGTCGACCTCCGCCCCTTCGTGATCTGCGGCGAGTCGATCGAGGTCGTGCCCGGAGGTCTGACGCGCGTCGCCCTACGGGAGGGGTCGCTCATCGTGAACTCGAGCATGGGCGGTGGGTCCAAGGACACCTGGGTGCTCGCCCCCGATCACGTCGACGAAGGGAGCGGGTGATGCTGGCTCGCCACGCCGAGTCCCTGTTCTGGGCCGGTCGCTACATCGAGCGGGCCGAGTCAACGGCGCGCATGCTCGACGTCACCTACCACGCCCATCTCGAGATGATCGCCGTGCACGAGTCCACGGCATGGTTCGACCTGTTGCGGGTGCTCAACCTCGACATGGCGTTCAGCGAGACGGAACAGCCGCTCCGTGCCGAGGCGGTCACCAGGTTCCTCGTCCTCGACCCGGCAAGCCCGGGCACCATCCGCTCACACGTCTGGCAGGCCCGGGAGAACCTGCGGGCCGTGCGGGAGCTCATCAGCACGGAGCTGTGGGAATCGATCAACGCCTTCCATCTGGAGCTCCAGGGACGCGACGTCGGATCCGACATCTCCGGCGAACCCCACGTCCTGTACTCGATGATCAAGACCCGCTGCCAGGCCGTAGCTGGCGTGGCGAGCGAGACCATGCCGCGCGACGAGGGCTGGCACCTCCTGAATCTCGGGTGGATGCTCGAGCGGGCCATCATGACCTGTCGTCTGCTCTCGGTGCGGTACAGCCAGCTCGTGGTGGCCGGTGCGACCGGCGGGTTCCACCACTGGGCGTCGACGCTCAAGTCGGCCTCGGGATCCGAGGCGTTCCGCCGCAGGTACCGGGCGTCGATGGACCCCGCCGACGTCGTCGCCTTCCTGTTGCTCTCGCCCCAGTTCCCACGGTCGGTCCTGTTCAGCCTCCAGCAAGCCGGTCGCGCCCTCGACCGGATCGAGGGACGTGAGGTCCCGGCCAATCGGCCCCAGCGCCTGCTCGGCCGCCTGCGGGCCGATGTCCAGTACTCCGATGTGGAGGAGATCCTCAGCGACGACCTCGGCGTCTACCTGCGTTTGGTCGAGGCGAAGATCCGTCAGGTATCCGACGCAGTCGAGGTGACGTACTTCCGCAGCTCCGACGAGCTCGCGCTGCACGTCCTCGACCCGTCCGCGGTGCGCTGAGGTGCGCTTCGAGATCCGCTACCGCATGGCGTTCGAGTACGAGAACGTCATCCGCCACTCGCAGAACGAGGCGCGGGCCTGCCCAGTCAGCGACGACCACCAGATCCTGCTCTCCTACCGGTTCCACTCGACGCCATCGTCGCGGGTGCACAGCTTCACCGACTACTGGGGGACGCGGGTCGACTCCTACGGCGTCCGAGAGCCGCACGTCGCCATCGAGATCGATGCCTGCTCGACCGTCGAGACCCACCCGAGGCCCCTGGTCGCCGGCTCCGCACCGTTCGAGGCACTGGCCGCTGAGGACTTCCGTGGGCCATTGGTCGAGTACCTGCAGGGCACCCGCCACACGCACGCCGGACCTCAGGTGCAGGAGTGGGCGCAGAAACTCTCGGACCGGACCGAGGGTGACGTGGTCGATCTCGTCCTGGCGATCCACCGCGCCGTCCACCGGGCCCTGCGCTACGTGCCGGGCTCGACCCGCATCGGCACGACCGCGGAGGAAGTGCTCGAGGGTGGTGCGGGTGTGTGCCAGGACTACGCGCACCTTGCCGTCGCCGCCTGCCGAAGCCTGGGAATCCCGGCCCGCTACGTCTCCGGCTACTTCTTCACCTCCGACGACCGCACCGGGGAGATCGCAGGTGATGTCGCATCGGTTCAGACCCATGCGTGGTTCGAGGCGGCACTCCCAGGGGCAGGGTGGCTCGCCCTCGACCCCACGAACGCACTGCCGGTAGGTGAGCGCCACGTCACGATCGGGAGGGGACGTGACTACGACGACGTGCCTCCCATCAGGGGCATCTATTCGGGAGCATCAGACACGACAGTCGCGGCGGGCGTCGAGATGCGACGCATGCCCGACCTGGTACCGACACAGCAGGCGCACCACCAGCAATGAGCCGGGCAGCAGGGCGGTCACGCCGCAGCGTCACGAGGGCCGCGTTCGCCGAAACGTGCAACGGTGCCGTTCAGCCACCAGTCACGCGTCCGCCTTGGCGCGAGACGAGCCAGCGACGAGGCCTCCTCAACGTTCTGAGCCAGCCCGTCAACGCGGAATGGACCGTTGGGCACCTCGACTGCTTTGTGGCGGCGGATGTGGCGATGTCGTCGGGCTCGTACTCGGCTTTGGTCTTGAGTGGCAGGAGCCTTCACAGGTCGCGCTCGACTTCGACGCCGTCCGGGGCCGCCTGCCGAGGCGGAACCAGCACCCGGTCGTGATCATCACCGCGGCACGCTGGCCGAGGCGAGCGCCGCAGACCGCGTCGGCCGAGTTGATGCCGGCGTGGATGGCGGGGCTCGTGACGGCGATGTTGCGGCCGGCGTCGAGATCGCTGGCGGCGGCCTCGGTGAAGTCCGCGGCGTTGGCCGCGTAGGCCCGGACCTGTACGGCCGTCATGAAGTGGTCGAGCCGATCAGGCGACGCGTTCCAGCTCGCGGGAAACGCTGATGTCCCACAGTCCGTGCGATGACGATCCGGATGTCCTCGTCGCCGAGCCGGTAGCGCTCTTCCGACTGCGGTACTCCCGCTTTGCTCGCTGCGCGCGGCGCGGGATCACGCCGTTGAAGCAATGGGACGCATTCGCTGGTGGGGCATTGGCGCCTATGGCGCAAATCGGCACGTAATGTTACCGTCTGTCCCCGGGCTGGTTCAGGAACGGGGCGGGGTGCATGTCGCGAGCCGTGGTCATCGGTGCAAGCGTCGCGGGGGTCATGGCAGCGCGCGTGCTGTCTCCTCATGTCGATGAGGTGGTGATCATCGAGCGCGATGACCTCGGCGACGGCACGAGCCCGCGAAGAGCCGTACCGCAGGGCCGTCAAGCTCATGCTCTCCTCAACCGAGGTCTCGTCGGCATGGAAGCGTGGTTCCCGGGTCTCGCCGAGGAGCTGGTCGCTGGTGGTGCGCTCACCGGCGACGCAGGCTGGGATTTCCGCTGGTGGCAGGACGGTCGCGTCCGGGCCCAGGTCCGCACGGGACTGCAGGGCGTCACGATGACGAGACCGTTCCTCGAGTCGACCATCCGGGACCGGTCGCTCGGCCTCGGCAACGTTCGCATCCAGCACGGTTCCTGCGCCGGGCTCACCGCGACCGGGTCGGCGGTGGACGGCGTGGTCGCGACCGATGATGGCGGCGGCGAGGAAGAGCGCATCCAAGCCGATCTGGTCGTCGACTGCTCGGGTCGCTCCACACGGCTCCCGGAGTGGCTCGCCACGCTCGGTTACGCGGCCCCGCCCGTCGAAGAGGTCAAGGTCCAGATCGGCTACGCGGCAAGGATGTTCGAGCGTGGTGCAACAGACCGCCTCGACGACGGAGCAGGGGGGATGGCCTGCCTACCCGTCGCTCCACACCACGACCGCGCCGCGTTCGTCTTCGCCGTCGAAGGTGGGCGCTGGCTGGTGTCGATCGGTGGCGCCGGAAGTGGCCGACCAACGACCGACGTCGAAGAATTCACCAACGCCTGCATCGAGATGGGTGCGCCACCGCTCACCGCTTTGGTCGGCGGATGTGCACCTATCGGTGATGTCGCGACCCACAAGTTCCATGCCAGCGTCCGGCGCGACTTCCACCGGGTGCAGGCTTTCCCGACCGGGCTCCTGGCCGCCGGGGACGCGATCGCATCCTTCAACCCGATCTACGGCCAAGGCATGACGTGCGCGGTCACCCACATCCAGGCCCTCGAAGCCGAGTTGCGTTCCAGCGGCGTGAACGTCGACGCCAGCCGTTACTTCAAAGCGGCGAAGAAGATCACCGATCTGGCCTGGACGACCGCGGTGACCGAGGACTTCAGACGCCGCGACACCGAAGGTGAACGACCCCGGGGGACGGCGGTGGCGCACAAGATCGGCGACCTCTACGCGCGCGCGTCGCTCACGGACCCGGAACTGCATGCCAGGTTCTTGCACGTGCTGCAAATGCGCACGACGCCGCCGAGCCTGCTGCACCCCGGCGCCCTTCTGCGCCTGGCCCGGGCCAGTCGACGCACGAGACAGCCCGTGTGACCGCCGAGGGCGACCCGACCTCCCCCAGAAGGCGGTGCTGCTAGTAGGGGGGCATCCTCCGGGGCGAGGACGAAGGCCGTCGCCAGCGCATCCCCACCTGACATCGCCGCCTCGAGGGACCCGCCCGACGAATCGGGATCAGGTGGCCGTCTGCGACGAGGGGGCCCGTAGCGACTCCACCACGGTGCCGCGTCCGCTCGAGCGGCGACCCGGGATCACAGCTGCGGCCGGGCCCAGAGCGAGGACGGCGATTGCGAGCATCCCGAGCCACAGAAACGGAACGGAGGCATCCGGACTTGCACCGAGGGTGCCGGCGAAGGCGTGGTACCCCGTCCGGCCGAGCGCGACTCCCGTCGGCAGCCCGACGACGAGACCGGTACCGACCACGGCCAGCGCGTGCCACCGAACCGAGGCTCGCACCTGGCGGGCCGAACCGCCGAGCGCCCGGACGATCGCAAGCTCCCGTCGCCGGGCGCGGGTACCGGAGGCGACCCCGGCGACCACCGCCGCCACCATGGCGAGGGACAGCACACCGGCGAGTACGGCCGGGACGCCCCGCATCGCTTGGACGTCGACGACCACGGATGGGCGCACCGGCTCAGCGAACGCGAGCGGCGTCTCGTAGGGGTCCCAATGGACCATGGCCTGTTCGTGATCGCGCACCCATGCAGCCGGATCGACCCCGGGCTCCAGATCGATGACGACGAACCCGGCTGCTTGGTCGGCGAGCTCGCTCGCGGAGTGCCCGGATCCTTCCGCGGCCTCTGCGGCCAAGGCGTCCAGGAATGCGGCTGGCAGCAGAACCCCGGTTCCGAGCGAGGCGCGGTCGGACTCGAAGGCGCCGACGGCAGGAAGGACCACGAACCCCGTGACGGTTGCTGGCCGATCGCCCCACTGCGAGGAGATGTGCACCTCATCGCCGATCTCGATGTCCAACTCCTCGGCGGTCAGCTGTCCGAGAGCCACCTCATCGTCGGTCCGCGGGATCTCGCCTGCGGCGACCGCCGAGCCCAGCGTTGCTTCGAACCCCGAGCGCATGCCGACCACTGGGACCGACGTGCCGTTCACGTGGATGCCGAGCGCGAGGGCGGCTCGTCCCCACCCGGCCACGCCCCACGCCGGCTGATCCAGGGTCTGGCCGATGGCTTCGATCTTCTCGATCGCCTCGGGCGGGTAGTCGTACCCTCCGTTCACCAGCACGGCAACGTCGTAGGGCCAGCCGTAGCGATCCGGTTCGTCGGTGAACCGCAGGAGGCTGGCGCTGAAGACGAGCGTGGCCGCGACGGTGAGCACGGCGAGGCTCGAACCGGCGAGGACGGCCACCGCACCTCCGCCGCGCCGCGCGGCACGTAGCCCGAGCGTGAGCGCCGGTCGGCTGGACCAAGCGCGGCCCGGACGGACGGCGGTCGTCGGGGAGCGATGCGTTGTCGCCTGGACCGCGATCACGGTGAGGAGCGCGACAACGGCGACGAGGGCGATGAGCCCGAAGGAGAGGACGCGTGCATCCAGCGACCGGTCCGCACGACCGTCGAGAGCGTCGGCACTGCCCAGCGCTCCCATGCTCGACGCCGTCCAGGCGACCGCCAAGGCGAGGACGCAACCGCCGATCGACGCGACCACCACAGGCGTGACGAGGCCCAGCGTGCGCGTGCGCCTCGTCGTGCCGAGGTCACGCCACACGTCAGCCTCGGGACTGCGTTGACGCACGTGTCTCACGGTGAGGATCGCCGCCAGGGCGACGCTGACCACGGCCGCAGCGACCGCGAACGTCCGTAGGGCGAGCACGATCGGAGAAAGCGACTCCTCGAGCCGCTTCGCGTCGTCCGCCGCGAAGGACGGGATGAAGAAGTAGCCGACGCCTGCCTCCTGCATCGCCGTGGGCAGTTCGGCGTTCTCCTCTTCCAAGGCGGCCGCGATGCGGTCGCCGACGGCGGTGGCCCCGGCATCCCCGCCGTCGGTTCGCATCGAGAAGTAGTGGTACGAGGCGGAACAGTCCGAGGGGTAGAAGTGGCCGTACAGCGCCTCGATCGGTCGTGGGTCCTCGGGATCGGGATGCGGGGCGATGCAGTCGAAGCGTGCGCCGACGTCTGCAGTCACCAGGATCTTCTGACGGAGCAGAAGGTCGTCAGGCAGGACCTCGTCCGAAAAGGCACCGACGCCGACAACGGTGACCTCCACCGAGTCGAGGGCGAGGTCGGCGAGCTCATCGATGGCCTGGGTGAACTCCACCTCGGTCGAGAAGAAGAGCAACGGGAGTCGATCACCCACGGATAGCCCGAGGCTCTCTGCGGTCTCGGCACTGACGAACGCCTCTGCGCCGTCCCGCACCATGCGTCCCTCGTGCACGACGGGTCGGTCCTGGGAGACGTAGCGACCGTCGGAGGACACCCGAACCTGCAGGAAGGTGCTGACGTCGTCCATCGAGCGGCCGATCGCTCGCACATCGGGAAGGGCGCTCAGCAGGGCATCGGACGCGATCGACTCGACGCCGTCGATCCCTGCCAGTAGGCGGGCCGTCTCCTCAGTCGTCATGCTCGGGTTGACGACGAGCTCGGCCACCTCGGCGTCGGCCCGGTAGTCGGCGTACGCATGATCGGTGCGCTCGGCGAGCTCCAGGCTCGTCAGGCCCGCACCAAGACCGAGCACGAGGACGACGACGATCCCCAGGAGCGCCGTGACCCAACGCCGGGCACCGGAGCGAGCCAGCACCAACGCGACCCCCATGTCCGAAACCTACCGGTCGCTGGTATGACCGGACAGGTGGCTGACCTCCGTCAGCAAGGGAGGCAGGCACCCCCCGGGCCGAGCCGATACTGAGCGTGGGAATGCTTTGACGTGTCGCCCGATTCCCGGCCGCTTCGCCCCTGAGTGCGCCTGATACTCCCCGGTCGAATGGTGAACGACTGGAACGCCCAGATCGTCGACGAGCCCCGAGGCGAAGAAGGGAAGGGCGGGGCAGTTCGAGGGAGCGCCGTTGATCCTGCTGAAGACGATCGGGCGCCGAGCCCGCTCCGCAGGGACCGGCAGCGATCAGCGGAGGCGCACCATTTCACTCCTCAGGGCCGGGCCGAGCAGGAGCTTCGTCGCCCGACCGGATGGACCAAGGGCGAGCAAGAGCGCAGCCAGCAGCGCACCCGACGAGGCGAGCCCGACGAGCAGCCACGGTCCGGCCTGCACGGCGGCGACGGGGGTCTGCTCTGCGACCAGTGTCCAGAGGCGGCGGCCGATCGCAATGCCGACGGGCACGCCGACGACGAACCCCACGGTCCCGATCACGGCGCCCTGTGTCAGGATCACCGCCCGAACTGCTCCGGTGCTCATCCCCAACGCGCGCAGGATCGCCAGGTCGTGCCCGCGCCGTCGCACGGTGGAGGCCAGCGCGTGTCCGACCGCGCCGACGGCGAGGAGCGCGAGGAACCCGGCCAGGAGCACCGGTAGGCCACGTACCTGGCGCAGCTCGGATCGCTCTGGTGGCGGGATGAGGGGTCCGACCTGCATCGTGATCCCCTTCTCCTGCAGCCTGTCTGCGACGACCTGCGGAGAGGCGCCGTCCACGAGGTCGGCCAGGCCGAAGTGGAACTTGAACCCGTCGAACATCGCCTTGTAGCCCTCGGTGGACAGCCATCCGCCGACGGCGTAGCCGTTGTGCGGCCCGGCCGGGAGCAGCGCGAGGCCTGTGACCCTCGCCGTCATCGCACCGGCCGTTCCAGACATGTCCACTTCGTCGCCCACGCCGACGTCCAACGCCTCCGCCGACGGCGGTGCCAGGGCGATCTCTCCTGCGGACTCAGGCATCCTGCCTGCGATGACCACCGTGTCGTGACGTCCCTGGACGTCATAGGAGTAGAGCGACAACGCTTGGTCTTCGACGTCGGCGATGTCGGTCCGGGCGTCGATGACCCCTTGCCCGTCCGGGTCAGCGGTGACGGTCGAGAGGAGTTCGGCGGCGGGAGTGAAGTCCTCACCGTTCAGGCCGAAGAACGTGGCCATCTCGTACGTCTGACCGAACGCCCCGTAGCCGTCGGTCGCTTCGGTGACACCTCCGGCGAAGGTGAGCGCACCGGTGACGCCTGCGACTCCGACCACCATCCCCGCGAGGGCGGGCCGGGATGGGATCGAGCGAGCGCCCCGGCCCGCCCTCAGAGCAAAGCGAATCCCCAGGGAGATCGGGAGGGGTGCGGCACCGATCAAGGGGGCCTCCGTGCCGGGGCGGCCGGCAGGCGGGGACTCGCTCCGGGTGGGCCCGCTGCTGAGCATCCCGGTCATCAGGACGACGAGCGGGACAGCCATGGCTCCGGCCATCACGCGGAGATCGAGATCGACACCGGGGTCGGGCTCGAGGAGCGCAGCACTTCCCACCGGGAACCAGCGGGAGGCAACGGTGGCGAGGGCGACCCCACCGACGGTGCCGGCGAGGGCGGCGACGGTCGGTCCGGTCGCTCCCAGCAAGCGGGCATCCCGGGTACCGACGCCGAGGGAGCGCAGCACGTCGAGCTCTCGACGAGTCGATCCGCAGTACCGCACGAGCGCCTGACCGAGGATCACGACGCCGCCGACCCCGGCTGCGAGAGCCAGGGCGAGCAGGAAGCTGGCCTCGAACGCAGTCACGTCTCGGGCGTGATCGAGGACCTCGCCGGCATCCGAGACGTCCGCCTCCTTGCCGTGGGTGAGCGCGGTGAGGTCCGCTCGGAAGTCGTCAAGGGCCGCTCGACCGTCGTCGAGACGCACCAGGCCGTTCACATAGCCGCCACCCTTCGAGCCCAGGAAGCTCGAGCGGTGCTGCTCGAAGAGCCCGGGCGACGGGACCACGACTCCGAACGTGGCGTCGACCCGATCGGCGAACCACGGCGACCGGATCACTCCGACCACCCGCGATGGAATCGCTGGGCCCTCGGGCGCACCGAGCTCCTCTGCCTGCATCGCGAGGTCTGCCTGCTCTCCGGAGTAGAGCCGGACGGTGACGCGGTCGCCAACGCCGATGCCGACCCGCCGTGTGAATCCAGCGGTGACCGCGACCTCGTCATCGCGAGCAGGGTCAGGGAGGCGGCCCGCCAGCACCACCGGTCGCTCGATCGAGTGCCATACCTCGGGATCAGCGGGCGGGAACGCATACACGCTGTCGCCGGCAGCCGACGGGACCTCGTCGATGGTGAAGCTGGCGACCGCGAAGGTCGTCACCGCCTCGACGCCGGGGAGGCCCCGAACGGCGTCCCAGTCGAACCCGGGCTCGTTCAGCAGCACGAGCGCATGCGTCGGCACCGTCCGGTCCCACAGGCGGTCGGCTGCAGTCGCACCCCGGAGCGCCCCGGCGGTCGCAGCGAGCACAGCACCGACGGCCAACGTGAACAGCAGGCACAGGACGAGCAGCGAGCGCCATCGACTGCGGGCCTCGTGCGCGCACCAGGTCCGCAAGATGGTCACGCGGTCATCATGCGTCCCGCCCGACCCCTCGAGGAGGGTGTCACCCTGTGTGCCGCGTGAGGCCTGCACCCCCGAAGCGCCCTGACCCCGCTCGCACCTCGATGCGGCCTCCGACGGGCGCCGCAGGCTCGTCGCCGTAGGGGCGGTCGCCTAGCGTCGCGTCCGTGCCGATCCGGATCGTGTTGTCCGACGACCACTACCTGGTCCGGGAAGGCCTGGCTGCGCTGATCGCCACCGAACCCGACCTCGCGCTCGTCGCGACGTGCGACGACTTCGACTCGACGCTCGCGGCCGTGGAAGAGCACCGACCCGACGTCGTGATCACCGACATCCGCATGCCGCCGACCGGCACCGATGAGGGCGTTCGGATCGCAGCCGACCTGCGGCACCGACACCCCGGCATGGGCGTGGTGGTGCTGAGCCAGTACGTCGAGTCGAACTACGCACTGGCGCTGCTCGAAGGTGGTTCCGCCGGCCGGGCCTACCTGTTGAAGGAGCGGGTCTCCGACATCGATGAGCTCGTCGCAGCCGTCCGAATCGTCGCAGGCGGCGGGTCGTGGATCGACCCGAAGGTCGTCGAGTCACTGGTGTCGAGCCGCTCCTCACCTGCTGACTCGCCCCTCCGACACCTGACGCCACGGGAGCTCGGGGTCCTCGGCGAGATCGCGACCGGCAAGAACAACGCAGCGATCGCCGAGGCACTGGTGCTGTCGAACAGAGCGGTCGAGAAGCACATCAACGCGATCTTCTCCAAGCTCTGTCTCTCGGAGGAGCCGGCCGTCCACCGCCGGGTGGCTGCGGTGCTCCTCTTCCTCGGCGAGACTGCCTGAACGGGCGTGCTCGACGGGTGCAGGCACCACCTCCGCTCCACTGGCCCGCTCCCTCCCCCCGGGTCCGGCGCCGTGGGACCATGACGTCGGCATGACGTCTCCTGCGACCCCCGTGCTCATCGTCGACGACCAGGGCCCCTTTCGCGCGATCGCTCGCCAGGTCGTCGAGCTGACCGAGGGCTTCACCGTGGTCGGCGAGGCCGCGACCGGCGAAGACGCGGTCCGGATGGCTGCGGAGCTCGAACCGGCTGTGGTCCTGATGGACATCAACATGCCCGGGATCAGCGGCATCGAGGCCACCCGCCAGATGATCGAGGCAGACCCGACGATCGCCGTGGTGCTCCTGTCCACCTACCGCGAGAGCGACCTCCCGGCTGACGCCCTCGACTGCGGTGCCTGGCGCTACGTCCACAAGGAGGACTTCGAACCGACGGTCCTGCTCGACGCCATCGGTGACAACCGCATCCGGTGATCGTTCACGTCTCCGGCGTGAGAGGCGTCGCTCCCGGGATGTGACCGGTGATGCGGGTTCCCTCGCCGGGCGCTGACCAGACCTCCACCGACCCCCCGATGGCGCCGAGGCGGTCCGCCATGTTCACGAACCCGTGTCCTCGGACACCGGTCTCGAGATCGAAGCCCGCCCCGGTGTCTCGTACCTCGAACGACAGCCCTGCAGCACCGGCGGTGACCCTCATCTCGATGGACGCGGACTCCCCGGCGTGCTTCCCTGCGTTCTGCAGCGCCTCGAGACAACAGAAGTACACCGCCGCCTCCACCTGCTGGTCGTACCTGTCGATCTCCTCGGCCTCCACGGTGGTCGGCAGCGTCGCCCGACCGGCCGCAGCCTGCAGGGCCTCCGGCAGCCCCCGATCCATGAGGAGCGGCGGGTAGATCCCGTGCGCGAGCGCGCGGACCTCGTCGATCGTCGCCAGCACGTCCTCCCGTGCCTGCTCCACCATCGTCAGCGCCTGCGCCGCGTCCTTCTCCCCGATGCGCTGGACCAGGCGGAGCTTCACCGCCAGCGCGACGAGGTGCTGCTGGGCGCCGTCGTGGAGGTTTCGCTCGATCTTGCGCCGCTCGGCGTCGCCGCTCGCCACGATGCGCGCTCGGGACTCGACCAGCTCTTCGTTCTTCCGCTGGACCTCCTCCAACGTGGCCTTTAGGGCGTTGTCGAGCTCACTGTTGTGCAATGCCAGCCCGACCTGTCGCGCCAGCTCGGTGAGGACCCGGTCATCCTCGTCGGAGAAGTCGTCGTCCCCCTGGGGGCGCTCGAGGACCAGCACCCCGAACAGCTGGCCGGAGTGGGTCATCGGCGCGATCCGCAGCGGTCCCTCCGCTCGACCCTGGAGCGCGTCCGGCAGCCAGACGGCGGCCCACCCCCGACTGCACACCCCGGCGCGGGTCACCACGGGGAGCTCTGCAGGTCCGAGGCGGATGGTCCCCTCTCCGGCGTCGGGCACCGAGGCTGCCCGGGACAGACGCCCCTCCACCCCGGTCCAGACCTCAGCTGCCTGCAGTGAGAAGTGCTTCTTGGACAGCTCCACGAGCTGGAGCAGGAGCTCCTCCATGGGGAGGGCACGGGTCATGCGGGAGCCGAACGTGTCGAGCGCCTGGGCCGGGTCCTGGGGCGCCCCGTACACCAGTCGGTCGGCGGCGACCGCCAGTCGGTCGCGAGCCGGGATGTAGAGCGCAGCCGACACGCCGGCCGCCAGCATCGAGAGCACCAGGACCGAACGTTCGTCGTCGGTCGGCACCCGCCCGAGCCCGACGACGACGAGGAGGTAGACGAACACGACCACCGCAGTGAGCCCTGCCAGTGAGACCGCGTGGGACAGCATGCGATCGACCTTGCCCACCAGCTTCGGAGACGCGGACGCAGCCAGAGCGGCCCCCACCAGCACGAGGCTGGCTCCGACCACGAGTCCGCCGTCGTCGGGCCACTCGACCAGCATCCGGAGCGCGCCGGTGATCACGGCCACCTCGACGACGAGGGCCAGGGCCAGACCGAGCCATTGCATCCGCTGGCGACCAGCTCCTCGGGCGGCGCGGTAGGCGCGGTGGGACATGAGGAGCCCGACCGCGGCCAAGAGCATCCCGAGCAGCACGATCGGCCCGGGCGACGGGTCGGGCCGACTGCGCCAATGCACGACGCCGGTGGCCAGCGCCGCGGCGTACGCGAGGGCGACGACCCTTCGACCACGTCCATCGACGCGACGGCCGTCGGGCAGCGCGACCAGGCCGTGGAACGCCACGGCGACAACGAGTGGTCCGGCAACGCTGGTGACGACCTCGGCCCACCCGGCATCGGCATCCCGCTGCAGGATCGCAGACGCGAGGAACTCGACGCTTGCGACCGTCAGACCCCCGAACACGATCGTCCCGAGAGACCTCAGGTGAGGGACCCTCCACGTCGCCCAGCCGGCGATGGCGAAGCTCGGGACCAGCACGGCTCGCACGACGGCACCGGCGTCCACACGGCCGGCATCGGCCAGCACCGCCAGCGCCGCCACCGCGAGGACGATCGGCAGCGCGACCAGCCCAACCAGTGCGGCCCCGTCGGCGGGGCTGCGGTCTCCCACCGTGGCGATCGTCGGCGTGGCAGCCGTCATGGACGCTGCCTCCTGTCTGGTGCGGTGTCGAACATGCCAGTCGGTCCGGTCCTAGAGACGGACCGGTTCCGGCGTCACCGGAAGGTCTGACTCCGGGACCTCGACCCTGCCGTCGCGCATGCGGACGATGCGATCGGCAGCAGCGGCGACCTCGTCATCGTGGGTGACCATCAGGATGGTCTGGCCCTCGGCGTGCAGTCGGCGGAACAGCTCGAGGATCTCCAGGCCGCCGTCGGAGTCGAGGGCACCGGTCGGCTCGTCGGCGAGAACCAGCGTCGGTTCGTTCGCGAGTGCACGAGCGATGGCGAGCCGCTGGCGCTGACCGCCCGACAGCACGCCAGGTAGCTGCTTCGCCTTGTCCGACAGGCCGAGGAGGTCCAGGAGGTCGCGTGCCCGGGTCTCGGCCGGCTTCCGCTTCAGCCCTGCGATCATGGCTGGAAGCGCGACGTTCTCGAGCACCGTCATGCCCTCGAGCAGGTTGAAGAACTGGAAGACGATGCCGATGTGGCGGCGTCGCATGCGAGCCAGCTGGTCCTCGTCCATGTCGTGGATCTGCTCGCCGTCGAGGACGACGGTGCCTTCGTCGACGGCATCCAGACCGGCGACCAGGTTCAGCATGGTGGACTTCCCGCACCCCGACGGGCCCATCACTGCGACGAACTCACCCCGGCCGAGGGCCAGGTCGAGCCCGCGGAGTGCACGCACCGGGGCCTGCTCCGCTTCGAACGTCTTGCGCACGCCGCTGATGGTCAGCACCTGGTCGCTCATGTCGCCACTCCGGTTCCGGCCCGCGGAACGGCGGGCACCTTGTAGGCCTGGACCGGAGCGTCCCGGCCCTTCACGAGGGCTGGCTCGAGCGCGTCTGCCTCGAGCGGCGCCGACAACCCCCGCCACGTCGCATCCGTCAAGACGGTCTCCCCGTGCTCGGCCCACTGCTGGAGCCGTTGGGTCAGGTTCACGGCGTCCCCGATGACGGTGTACTCGAGGCGCTCCTCGCTGCCGAGCAGCGCGGCGGCGACCTCCCCGGTGGAGACACCGATGCCGAGCCCGAACGGCGGGAGCCCCTGCTCCTCCCATCGCCCGTTGATCTCGGCCTGGGCGTCGTGCATGGCACGAGCGGCCGTCACCGCCCGGTCGGGGTGGTCCGGGCAGGGCAGCGGCGCACCGAAGACCGCCATCACGGCGTCGCCGACGAACTGCATCACCGTCCCGTCGTTGCCGATGATCGCACGGTTCATGGCCCCCCGGTGCTCGTTCAGCTGGCCGGCCAACGCCGTTGGGTCGGTTCGCTCCGCGATGGTCGAGTAGCCACGGATGTCCGCCATCAGGACCGTCACCGTCAGGCGCTCCGACGTCCCAACGGTCATGCCACCGTCGCGGAGCTGTTCCGCGACGCCACCCGGCAGCATCCGTGACAGGGAGGCACCTTGCTCCTCCCGGTCGACGATCACCTGGTGCAGCATCCTCAAGCGCTTCAGCGCAGCGTCCGAACCACGGCTGGCCCCCTCCGCCAGCCGGAGGAACAGCTGCTCGACGGCCTCGCTGACCACTGCCGGGGTCGTGCGCTGCGCGGCGGCGATCGCCTTGATGGGCTTGCCCTCGGCCACGAGCTGCAGGAGGGACTCATCAGCGGCGTTGAGCGCATCCGACGCGACCGGGTTGACCAGCGCCTGCACGATCTCGGGGTCGAGCATCGAACCGCCGGTGGCGACGGTACGGATCGCGGCCGCCAGGTGATCGCCCTCCGCCACCCGGTCCTTCAACAGGTAGGCGTACCCGGCCGCCCCGTCGCCGAGCAACGAGACGGCGTACTCGGGATCGTCGAACTGCGACAGGATGACCACCCCGGTTCCCGGGTGCCGTTTGCGGATGACCTTCGCCGCCTCGATGCCCTCCTGTTGGAACGTCGGTGGCATGCGGATGTCGGTCACGACCACCTGTGGGTTGTGAGCGCCGGCGCCGGCGACCAAGGAGTCGAAGTCCTCGGCGACGCCGACGACCTCGAAGTCGGGCTCGAGACCCAGCAGGGCACGTACGCCCTCGCGCACGATGAGGTTGTCATCGGCGAGGAACACCGAGATGGCGGCTCGGCCGCCGTCGGGACCGGTTGTCGCGATCACCGTCCCCCTCCCATCGGCCCGAGGCCCCGGCTCACCCTCGCCCGCAGCGTGATCGTACCCACGTCCGTCCCTCCGTCGCCGCGCTCAGGCCAACGCGACGGCACGCTGGCCGACGGGCCGAGCGTTCCGTGACGGCAACGGTGATCGGGTGGTGGTCGGCATGGGGTCCTCCGTGCGGGCGGCGATCAGGTTTCGGACATCGCGCCACGGAAGGGTCACCGGTACCCAGCCCGCTGGCACGACACTTCGAGGGGGTGCCAACCCCACCCCTCCCCACCGGGCAGCGCCCTCGCCCGGCATCCGAACCGATGCGACCGTCGGGTCATGCACCTGCACGGATCGGTCACCTCGATCAGCTGGATCCCCTCCGAAGCGGTCCGGGGCGTGATGAAGATGCCGTTCTCCATCGGCATGGCGCACTACGACGAACCGCCCCCCGAAGCGCTCGACCATGATGTGCGTGACGCGCTCGAGGGGCTGCGAGCCGCCGACCGCTTCCGCTTCGCCAACCACCTCGCCGCCTGGATCGAGGTCGAAGACGGTCGGATCGTCGGGTGGGGGCAGGACGGCGATGCCCTCGTGGGCACCACGACGGTGCGAGCCGGACGTTCGGTCACCGTCGCCGCCGTCGGGTTCGAGACGATCATCCCCGAGCCCGAGAGGCGCGACGGCAGCGTCTGCTTCCGCCAGTCCGCCGGCGGCCGGACCGGGGTGCCGGCCCCCCGGCACGTCAGCCACCCGCCGTACGTCCAGATCACGGCCCCCTCCGCCTGGACCACGTTGGAGCTGATACTGCACGCCGACGGGCGGCAGGAGATGGGGCTCGCGGGAGCCAGCCCGTTCCCCCGGCACTGGCTCTACGACCACGAGGGTCGGCTCGCGCGCAAGAGCGGGATGATCGACTTCAAGGACTGGTACCGCCACGCGTTCGGCGAGCACACCCCGTGGGGCGACAAGGACTCGCCCGCCCTCGCGACAGAGGTCGAGACCGCGCTCGAGCGGCAGCTGTCCAGCACGATCATGCGTGGCGGCCGACGACCTCGGATTCGAAAGGTGGTCGCCGGCGAGGCGCTCGTGACCCAGGGCGACATCGGCGACGAGCTCTTCCTCCTGCTCGACGGCGTCCTCGGCGTCGATGTCGACCAGGAGCGACTCGCAGAGCTCGGTCCTGGCGCCGTGATCGGTGAGCGGGCGCTGCTCGAGGGTGGAGTGCGCACGTCGACGTTGCGGGCGGTCACTGCGTGCAAGGTGGCCGTCGCCAGGGCAGACGACCTGGCCCCCGAGGCCCTCGCCGAGCTGCGCGAGTCCCACCGTCGCGAGGAGCGATCCTGATCCGAAGGCTCGACACCGTCGCAGGCGCACGGTAGGACGAGGCATGCGCATCCACCTGCTCGGTGTCCGCGGGTCCTCCCCGACGCCGGGCCGGGACTTCGCTCGCTACGGCGGGAACACATCCTGCGTCGCCGTGGAGCTCGACGACGGGAGCGTGCCGATCGTGCTCGATGCCGGCACGGGACTCAGCGGTCTGAGCCGAGTGCTGCAGGGGAGGCCCTTCGCCGGCACGCTCCTCCTCGGTCACCTGCACTGGGACCACACGCACGGCCTCCCGTTCTGCAGCGCCACCGATCATCCCGACTCCGTCGTCCGGGTGCTGGCCCCGTCGGTCGGAGGTTCGCCCGTCGACGATCTGCTCCGACGAGCGATGTCGCCCCCCAACTTCCCGATCTCCCCCCACGACCTCCGGGGGTCATGGACGTGGGAGGCGATCGAGGAGGGTCACCGCTCGGCGGGGGCAGTCGATGTCCTGGCGCGTGAGATCCCGCACACCGGTGGACGGACGTTCGGCTACCGCATCGACGACGGCCGCCGTTCCTTCGCGTACCTCTCCGACCACATGCCCCAGGGGCTCGGCGCCGGACCCCATGGGTGGGGCGAGTACCACGAAGCCGCCCTCGCCCTCGCGGACGGCGTGGACGCCCTCGTGCACGATGCGCAGTACACGGCAGAGGAGCTGCCGACCCGGGGGCACTTCGGCCATGCCGCTGCGGAGTACGCAGTCGCGCTCGCCGAGCGCGCCGGCGCCGCCTCCGTGGTCCTGTTCCACCACTACCCGCAACGGACCGACGACGAGATCGACGCGATCGTGTCGCAGTTCTCGTCGGCATCGATCCCCGTCAGCGCTGCCGTCGAGGGATCGGTCGTCACGTTGTGAGCGGGTGCAGGTCTCCCTCCGGGACACGTGGTGGCACACCCGCACGGAGGAGGCGGCCCACCTGGCCCGTTCGCTGCGAGATCGGTCGAATGGTCCTGTGACCGCCGCCCTGTATCGAGCCAGGAGAGAGCTGCGACGGGACTGGCGGGCCACCCTCGCCCTGATCGTACTGGTGGCTGTCGTCGGTGGGGTCGTCCTGGCGACGGCCGCCGGGGCGAGACGTTCGTCGACGGCCTACGAGCGCCTGCGAGAGGAGACACTGGCTTCGGACCTGGACGTCGCCTTCGCCGACACGGAGGGCCCTCCGACGGCGTCGGTCGAGGACGCCGCGCGAAGGGCGCGGTCCCTTCCCCAGGTGGCGGCGCTGAGCCGCCTGGACTTCCCGTTCCTCGTGCCGGCCGGCAGCGGCTTCTACCCGTACCTGGACTTCCTCGCCGGGGTGAGGACCGACGGCGCAGTCGAAGCCCAGGTCGACCGCCCACGCGTCCTCGACGGTCGGCTTCCGAGTGTGGCAGACGCGGGCGAGGTCGCGATCTCCGTCACGTACGCAGGGGAATCAGGCCTGGGCGTCGGCGATCGACAGGAGTTCGAGTCCTACGCGCCTGCGCAGCTCGAGCAGCTCTTCACCACTGGGGACGCAGGACCTCCCGCCGGGCCTCGGTTCGCACTCGAGGTGACCGCCGTCTTCGACGCCCCGATCTTCCTCAGTGAGAGCACCGGCGACTTCCAGCCACGGATCATGCTGTCCCCGGCCTTCCTGAGGGAGCACGGCGACGAGGTGGCGACCTACCCCGGGGGGTTCGCCGTCCGGCTCCACGGCGGCGCCGCAGACGCCACCGAGGTCACGCAGGAGCTGCGGGCGATGTTCCCGGAGCAACCGCTCGAGATCACACCGGCGGACGAGGTGGATCGCAAGATCGGATCCGGCATCCGGGTTGCAGCCACGGCGCTCGCCCTCTGCTCGATGGTGGCAGCGCTCGCCGGCGGCACGGCGGTCGCCCAGGCGCTGTCGCGACACTTCGCGACCCGGACGCCGAGCCATCGCTGGCTCGGCGTGCTGGGGATGACGAGGTCTGAACGACTCCTCTCACAGACGCTGACAACCGTCCCGGTCGCGACGATCGGGGCGCTCGGTGCCGTCGCCTTGAGCATCTTGGCTTCGCCGCGGTTCCCCGTCGGGATCGCACGACGAGCCGAGCCCGATCCCGGACTGGCCGTCGATGTCACGGTGGCGCTGTTCGGGGCCGCAGGGATCTTCGTCGCCGTGCTCGCCCTCACGGTGCTGGCGGCTTCCGCGGCAGCACGGGGAGCCGTTGGCGGCAGCGCCGCCAGACGTGCATCCTCGCTCCCGTCGCGGTCCATGACTGCGCTGCGGTACTCCCCGCTGACTCCCGCCAGGGCGATCGGCGTCGGGATGGCCGTCTCGCCCGGGGTCGGGTCCCGTGTCGCCGTGCGGTCGGCGTTGGCGGGTGTCGCGATGGGGGTGGTGGGCCTGGTCGCCGTGCTGGTCTTCGTCTCGAGCGTGGACACGCTCGTGGAGACGCCAGCGAGGTACGGCGTTCCCTTCGACGCCACCGTCTCCGGGTTCAGCGGTGACGTGCTGCAGGAGGGCGACGTGGACCTGCTGTCCGATCCGAGGACTGCGAGGGTGGGGTTGGGCTACAGCGGGCTCGTTCGTGTCGGCGGGGAGGAGGTGAACGCCTACGCCCTGGAATCCCTGAAGGGTGATCTCTCCTTCACGGGCCTCGCCGGCGACCTCCCGGGAGGTGGGGCAGAGGTTGCGCTGGGCACGAGCACGCTCGACGCTGCCGGGGTCGAGGTGGGGGACGAGATCCTGGTCGAGGGCGCCGGGGGCCGACTCCGCGCAACAGTCACGGGCACCGCCGTCTTCCCTGTCATCGACGAACGGAGCGCGCCCGGACGTGGTGTGCTGATGGGACGGAAGGATCTGGAGAGCGTCCTGGCTCCCGGGGAGACGAACGCGGACGTGGTCATCAAGTGGGCCGACGGCGTCGATCCGGCGACTGCGAACGCGCAGCTCGCGGCGGCGACCGGCACCGAGATCTTCGCCCCCCGTTTGCCGTCGGACGTCAACAACCTGCGGGAGGTCAAGACCGTGCCGCGAGCGCTGGCGGGCTTCCTGGCGACGCTCGCTGCGGCTGCGGTGGTCCACGCACTGATCGCCACCGTTCGGATGCGGCGCCAGGAGCTCGCAGTCCTGCGAGCGCTGGGGTTCGACGAGCGGCAGCTCGGCTCCACGGTGCTGTGGCAGGCGATGACCCTGGGCCTGCTCGGGATCGCCGTGGGGGTGCCCCTCGGCATCGTCGCCGGACGCCTTTCGTGGCAAGCGGTGGCAGGCGCGATCGGGGTCGTGCGCACACCTGTCGTCCCCGCAGCGGCTGTCTTTGCGGTCTCGCTCGCCGTCCTGATCGTCGCGGGCGTCACCGGCGTCTTGCACAGCCGTCACGTTCGGAACGCGGCTGTTGCGACTCTGCTCCAAACGCCCTGACGATCGCGCACAGCATCGGGGGTGCTGGCACCACTCGAACCGCCCGCTGGCACCGTGCCCGCGGTCACGGGCATAGGCAAGCCTGCACTTGCGTGCAAGTGCAGGCTTGCCTATCCTGTGCCAGTGGCTGATGTCTTCGATGCTCTGGCGGCACCAGCCCGACGCGCCATCCTCGATGAGCTCTCCAAGCGCCAGGACCAGACCCTGTTCGAACTCTGTGGCCGCCTCGCGTCCGAGCATCAGATCGATCTGACTCGGCAAGCGATCTCGCAACACCTCGGAGTTCTCGAAGACGTCGGTCTCGTGTCCACCCGTCGAGATGGTCGCTACAAGTTCCACTCCATCGAAACAGCGCCGCTCCGCGACGCGATGTCCCGGTGGATCAACGAGGAGAAGGACCCATGACCATTCGCCTTCACGTGACGAGCGTCTTCGTCGATGATCAGGAGCAGGCGCTCCACTTCTACACCGAGGTGCTGGGGTTCGAGCCCCGCACCGACATACCGATCGGGAATGGCGATCGGTGGCTCACGGTGGGGGCGCCGGGTCAGGACGTCGAGCTCCTCCTCGAGCCGGCTGGACACCCCGCAGTCCGGCCGTACCGGGAGGCGCTGGCTGACGACGGCATCCCCCTCGCCTCCTTCGTCGTCGACGACATCCAGCGGGAGCACCGGCGACTCGTCGAGGCCGGCGTGACCTTCACCCAGCCCCCGACGGAGATGGGCCCGGTGACCACCGCGGTGTTCGACGACTCCTGCGGGAACCTGATCCAGCTGGTGGCCACCTGAACGCCGCACTACCGGCACGACGACGCCGTACCGGTCGCCGGCGGGTCAGCTGGAGGCCGCCCGCATGCGGCTGGCCGAGCGCTTCGCCTCCCAGTGGTTGCGGGTGGCGAAGTACGGCGGGCGGCTGGCGAGCACGTCGGTCTCCAGCCACAGGCGCTTCAGGTGGCGGACCTGGCCATGGTCGCGGTCGTCCTCGTATGCGGTCCGGCCGTGGAGCACGTGGAAGTTGTTGATGAGCTGGATGTCGCCGGCCTGCAGCTCCATCGTCACGTGGTTGGCCGGGTCCGCGGCCAGGGTCTCCACCACCTTCAGCGCCTCGGTCTGGAGATCGGTGAGCCGCGGTGCGTCGGCGTGGCGCTGCGACGCCCAGATGTACGGCGGGATGCACCGCACGAACAGCCGCCCATCCCACTCGGTGAACACGGGAAGCTCGTAGAACGCCTTGCCGCCCTCTGCCTGCTCGCCCCGGAAGTCGTAGGGGAACGGCTCGTACAGGGCCGCGGCCAGGTCCGGACGGTCGCGCACGAGCTGGTTGTGGATGGTGACCGAGTTGGCCACCGCCGACAGACCGCCGGCCCGCCCGTTCGACAGGCACATCAGGCCCACCAGGTCGGAACCGTCGCAGTGGAACGGCAGCGCCACTCCGCCGAGCTCGTTGCCCCGGGCTTCGGGGTCGTTCATCGCCTTGCCCTGATCGATCACGTCGCCGAGCACGTGGCCGTGCTTGTTCTGCGCCCACGGGGATCCCAGGTGGGTGCCGATGCCCCAGTAGACGAGCTCCATCTCGTCCTGGCTGTACGCCGAGCGGTCGATGCCCCGGATGCGCACGAACCCCCGGCCGTCGATCAGCTCCTGCTCGATCTCGGCCAGCCGCGTCGACAGCGTGGGCAGCGGGAAGTCGTCGCGGTCGAGCTCCAGCACGTCGTCGGAGCGCTCGAGCGCGTGGCGCAGGGAGGCGTCGAGCTCCTCCAGCTCCGCGTCGGTGAGCTGCACCGTCCACACGTCTTCGTCGCCGACGTCGGCCGACGTCCACTCGCAGTTTGGTTCCAGGATGCGTGGCTCGGTCATGGGGTCCCCCTTCGGTCGGGAGGTGAGCCTGTCACAGCCATCGCCGGCACGGCCGCTCAGCCGGCACGCATCAGATTCCCGTCAGACAGCAGTCACGCTCACGACTCTGCTCGGAGACGGTCGAGCAACGACGCCTTCCTACCTTCTGCGCCAACCCGTGAACGGGCGGGCAAACGACAGACGATCGGGAGACAACATTTTGAAGCACACCAAGACTCGGCTGGTTGCCGCGCTCATGCCACTCGCGCTCGTGGCGGCTGCATGCGGCGACGACGACGGCGGCGACACGGAGGCGACCACCGGGAGCACCCCCGCAGGCGAGGAGGCCGCGGTCTCCGACGACATCTGCGTCGACGGCGACACGGTCAAGCTCGGGTTCCTGAACTCCACGTCGGGCGCGATGGCGATCAGCGAGCAGACGGTTCGCGACTCGCTCAACCTCGCCGCCACGGAGATCAACGACGACGGCGGCATCCTCGGCAAGCAGATCGAGGTCATCGAGGAAGACGGCCAGAGCGAGCCGACGGTCTTCGCCGAGAAGATCAACAAGCTGCTCACCGAGGATGAGGTCGCTGCCGTGTTCGGCGGTTGGACCTCGGCGTCGCGCAAGGCGATGCTGCCCGTCGTCGAGGGCGCCAACGGCCTGCTCTTCTACCCGGTGCAGTACGAAGGCCTCGAGGCGTCGGAGAACATCTACTACTCCGGCGCGACGACCAATCAGCAGATCATCCCCGCCATGGACTTCCTCGCCTCCGAAGGCGTCGAGACGTTGTTCCTCGCTGGCTCCGACTACGTGTTCCCACGCACTGCCAACAAGATCATCAAGCAGTACGCCGCGGAGCTCGGGATCGAGATCGTCGGTGAGGAGTACGTCCCGCTCGAGAGCGACGACTGGACCACCCAGGTCGCCAAGATCGCAGCCGCGGAACCGGACTTCGTGTTCAACACGATCAACGGCTCGTCGAACGTGGGCTTCATCAAGGCCTACGACGAGGCCGGTCTCGGAGCCGACAGCTCACCGATCATCTCGGTGTCGATCGCGGAGGAGGAGGCCCCCGCCATGGGCGTCGACCTCACCGGGCAGTACGCAGCCTGGAACTACTTCCAGAGCGTCGACACCCCGGAGAACGCGGCCTTCATCGAGGCCTTCCAGGCCGAGTACGGCGCCGACCGGCCGACGTCGGACCCGATGGAAGCGGCGTACACGTCGCTGTACCTCTACAAGGGAATGGTCGAGAAGGCCGAGTCCTTCTGCGTCGACGCGGTGAACGAGGCGTCCGACGGCGTGACGTTCGAGGCACCGGAGGGCACGGTCACCGTCAACGGCGAGAACCACCACATCGCCAAGACGGGACTGATCGGCCAGATCAACGCCGAGAACCAGTTCGACGTCGTCTGGTCCTCGGAGGAGCCGATCGAGCCCGATCCCTTCCTCGAGGGCTACGACTGGTGGGATCCGAACCAGGAGTGACCGCCGGCTCGCCGAGGGCGAGCCCGAACCTCCAGCCGTGACGGGGTGTCGCGCCGAACGCGCGGCACCCCGTGTCGGCACCAGCCCCCCGGAAGCGCATCTCCTGAAAGCACGGCGTTGGACGCACTCACCACCCCTCTCCTCACCGGTACCGCGACCGGTGCCATCCTCTTCCTCGCCGCGCTCGGTCTGACCCTGACGTTCGGCCAGATGGGCGTGATCAACATGGCCCACGGCGAGTTCCTCATGGCCGGCGCCTACGTCACCTACGTCACCCAGCAGGTGATCAGCAGCACCGGCGCCTCCATCGTGGTGGCCGTGCCGGTGGCGTTCGCGGTCGCAGGCTTCCTCGGGCTGCTGCTGGAGCTCTCCATCATCCAGTGGATGTACCGCCGGCCCCTCGACACCCTGCTCGTGACCGTCGGCGTCTCCATGGTCCTCCAACAGTTCGCCAGGGACATCTTCGGCGCCCAGGGCGATCCCGTGACCCCGCCCGGCTGGATGCGCGGCAGCATCGAGGTGTTCGGTTACGACTGGCCACATCGGCAGCTCTTCACGATCGTGCTGGCCGTCGCAGCACTCGCTGCGCTCGGCGCCGTCCTGAAGCACAGCGCCTTCGGACGGCGGATCCGGGCGACGGTGCAGAACCGGGAGCTGGCCGAGACGATGGGGGTCTCGACGCGCAACGTGGACCGCCTCACGTTCTTCCTCGGTTCCGGTCTTGCCGGGGTCGGTGGCGTCGCCATCGCCCTGATCTCCGGCACCAACCCGACCCTCGGCACCACCTACATCATCCCGGCGTTCCTCGTCGTCGTCGCAGGCGGTGTCGGCCAGCTCAAGGGCACGGTGATCGCTGCCTGGGCCGTCGGCGTGCTCACCGCGTTCGTCACCGACTGGTCCAGCGGCAGCATGGCGCAGGTCATCACCTTCGCCGTCGTCGTCATCTTCCTCCAGGTTCGCCCACAAGGGCTCTTCACCGTCCGCACCAGGAGCCTGGCGTGACCACCACCACCGAAGCACCCCAGGTACTCGACCCTGTGGCGACGGCGTGCGATCCGGCCCTCGCCTCGCCGAAGCGATCCGCACGTTCCGAGCTCGTCCGCACGTTCGGCCCGTTGATCGGCATCGCCGTCATGGCGCTCGTGCTGCTCGTGTGGGCACCGAGCGCACTGACCCCGTTCCGCCTCGGGAACCTGGGCAAGTACTGCTCCTGGGCACTGCCTGCGGTGGGCATCGGCCTCGCCTGGGGTCGCGGGGGCATGCTCGTCCTCGGCCAGGGTGTCTTCTTCGGCCTGGGCGGCTACGCCATGGCCATGCACATGAAGCTCGAGGCGGCCGGGCCCGGCAACGTGCCGGACTTCATGCAGCTCTACGGCGACGGCACGATGCCGGGGTGGTGGGAGCCGTTCCGCAGCGGGGCCTTCACGCTGTTCGCCATCGTCGCGCTGCCGTCCGTCGTCGCCTTCGTCCTCGGCTACGCCATCCTCAAGCGCCGCGTGAAGGGTGCGTACTTCGCCATCCTCACCCAGGCGCTCGCGGTCGCCTTCGCAACGCTGCTGGTCGCGACGATCAAGCAGACCGGCGGGTTCAACGGGTTGAACACCTTCACCACGTTCTTCGGCCACAATCTCTACGACCCCACCGTCAAGAAGAACCTCTACCTGATCGTCGCCGGCCTGCTGATCCTCGCCCTGCTGATCGTCTGGCAACTCTACAGGAGCCGCTTCGGCGAGCTGCTCGTCGCCAGCCGGGACGCCGAGGAGCGCATCCGCTTCCTCGGATACGACCCCGCCAACATCAAGCTGGTGGCCTTCGTGGTCGCCGCCGTCATGGCGAGCGTCGGTGGAGCGATGTTCGTACCGATCGCCGGCATCATCTCACCGTCGGACGTCGATGCCACGGCGTCGATCATGCTGATCGCCGGGGTCGCCCTGGGCGGGCGGGCCTCCTTGCTGGGCCCGGCGGTCGGTGCCATCGCCGTCGGCTATGGCCAGACGACGCTGTCCGAGCGGTTCCCGACCCAGTGGACCTACTTCCAGGGCGGGTTGTTCATCGTCGTCCTGCTGCTCCTCCCGTTCGGGATCGCCTCGCTCGGGCCGAAGCTGAGGGCGCTCACCTCTCGCCGGAAGGCCGTGGCATGACGGCTTCCTTCCGGGGCGAGGACTACGTCGAGATCCGCGACCTCACCGTCGACTTCGACGGGTTCAGGGCGATCCAGGGTGTCGACGTCACCTTCATGCAAGGGCGGCTGCACTTCCTCATCGGCCCGAACGGCGCGGGCAAGACCACGCTCGTCGATGCCCTGACCGGACTGTCGCCCGGTACCGGCACGGCGGAGTTCCGCGGTCAGAACCTGCTGGCCATGAAGTCGCACGAGATCGTGCACCTCGGCGTCGGCAGGACCTTCCAGACGGCGAGCGTGTTCGAACAGATCAGCGTCCTGCAGAACCTCGACATCGCCGCCGGCCTCCACCGCAAGGCGTTGGGGTTGCTGCTCTCGCGGCGGAAGGTGCCCGAGCGCGTCGAACAGGTGCTGGAGACCATCGGGCTGTCTGCGCTGGCCCACCGCCCCGCCGGGATCCTGGCCCACGGCCAGAAGCAGTGGCTGGAGATCGGGATGTTGCTGGTCCAGGACGCGAAGGTCATGTTCCTCGACGAGACGGTCGCGGGCATGAGCACCGACGAGCGGGAGGAGACCGGTGCGCTGTTGCGACGGCTCACGGATGACCGGACCATCGTCGTCATCGAGCACGACATGGACTTCATGCGCAGCTATGCCGACTTCGTGACGGTCATGCACGCCGGCGAGGTCCTCGCAGAGGGGACGGTGTCCGAGATCCAGGCGCACCGCCGGGTGCAGGACGTCTACCTGGGAACGGTGTCGGAGGTGGCGAGCAATGGCTGAGCCGATGCTCCAGCTGATCTCGGTGACTGCCGGCTACGGGCGCTCGATGGTCTTGTTCGACGTCGACGTGTCGATCCCCGTCGGCGGGGCGGCAGCCGTCATGGGCCACAACGGCGCCGGCAAGACCACCTTGCTGCGGGTTGCGGTGGGACACCTCCCGGTCCGGTCGGGGAAGGTCCTGCTCGACGGGGAGGACGTCACGAAGCTCGCGCCCAACCGGCGGGTCAAGCGAGGGCTGGGCTACGTCCCGCAGGGCCAGCTCTGCTTCCCGCAGATGACCACGATGGAGAACCTCCAGCTGGTGTCCACTGCGAGGTCCGAGATCGACGAGGTGCTCGACACCTTCCCCGCCCTCACCGGGCTGTTGGGTCGACCGGCCGGCCTGCTGTCGGGCGGTCAGCGCCAACAGCTGGCCATCGCTCGCACGCTCCTCACCCGGCCGCGACTGCTGATCCTCGACGAGCCGACGGAGGGGATCCAACCCAACGTGGTCGCCGAGATCGAGCAGGTCATCGTCGGCCTCACCCGGCGTGGTGACCTCACCGTGCTGCTCGTCGAGCAGCACGTCGGCTTCGCGCTGCGGTCGACGGACAACTACTACGTGCTGGAGTCAGGCCGGATCACTGGTCGGGGCGAGGGCGGCTCCGGTGCGCTCGACGAAGTCCGCTCCGCGCTGGCGGTGTAGGCGTGCAGCTGTCGATGCACGAGCAGGAGCGACTGCTCATCAGCGTGGCCGGCATCGTCGCCCGCGATCGTCAGGCACGGGGCCTGACTCTCAACCATCCGGAGGCGGTGGCGATCCTCACCTGCTTCGTGCTCGAAGGTGCCCGCGACGGGCGGTCGGTCGCCGACCTGATGGATGCCGGCCGCCGCGTGCTGACGCGTGCCGATGTGATGGACGGCGTCCCCGAGATGATCCCCGACGTGCAGGTCGAGGCCACGTTCCCCGATGGCACGAAGCTGGTCACCATCCACGAGCCGATCGGATGACCGTGCCCGGAGAGGTGATCGTGGGCGAAGGCGACGTCGAGCTGTTCGTCGAAGCCACGACGACGTCGATGGATGTCGCGAACACCGGCGACCGGCCCATCCAGGTCGGCAGCCACTACCACTTCGCCGAGGCCAACCCCGCCCTGTCCTTCGACCGCTCCGCAGCACGAGGTCATCGACTGGCGATCCCGGCGGGCACGTCGGTGCGGTTCGAGCCGGGCATTGCCCGCAGCGTCTCGCTGGTCCCGATCGGCGGGCGGCGCACGGTCCCTGGCCTGCGTGGTGAGACCGCCGGACCGCTCGACACATGAGGATCGAACGGGAGCGCTACGTCCGTCTCTACGGCCCCACCGCGGGCGACCGCATCCGGCTCGCCGACACCGACCTGCTGATCGAGGTCGAGCGGGACCTCAGCGCCGGCGGCGGCGACGAAGCGGTCTTCGGTGGTGGCAAGGTGATCCGTGAGTCGATGGGCCAGTCGGTCGCCACCCGGGCCGACGGCGCGCCGGACGTCGTGATCACCGGCGCAGTCATCCTCGACCACTGGGGCGTGATCAAGGCAGACATCGGCATCCGCGACGGTCGCATCGTCGGCATCGGCAAGGCCGGGAACCCCGACACGATGGACGGCGTCGACCCTGCGCTGGTCATCGGGCCGTCCACGGACGTGATCGCCGGCAACGGGAAGATCGTCACCGCCGGCGCCGTCGACAGCCATGTGCACCTGGTCACGCCGACCCTGGTCGACGTGGCGCTCGGCACCGGCATCACGACGATCATCGGTGGAGGCACCGGTCCGACGGACGGAACCAAGGCGACCACGGTCACCGCAGGCTCGTGGAACAGCGCGTTCATGCTCCGGGCGCTCGACGGCGTCCCGCTCAACGTCTCCCTGCTCGGCAAGGGCAACACCGTGTCCGACGCCGCTCTCGACGAGCAGGCGCTCGGGGGCGTGTCCGGCTACAAGCTGCACGAGGACTGGGGCACGACGCCGGCAGCCATCGACGCGTGTCTGCGTGCGTCTGACCGGTGGGGCGTGCAGACGGCGATCCACACCGACACGCTGAACGAAGCCGGCTACGTGCAGTCGACCCTGGCTGCGATCGCCGGGCGGACGATCCACACGTTCCACACCGAAGGTGCGGGCGGCGGCCATGCGCCCGACATCATCACCGTCGTCGCAGAGCCGAACGTGTTGCCGTCATCGACGAACCCGACGCGGCCGCACACGGTCAACACCGTCGACGAGCACCTCGACATGCTCATGGTGTGCCACCACCTGAAGGCGTCGATCCCGGAGGACCTGGCGTTCGCCGAGTCACGCATCCGCCCCTCGACGATCGCCGCCGAGGACGTCCTGCACGATCTCGGGGCGATCTCGATCATCGGATCGGACAGCCAGGCGATGGGTCGCATCGGCGAGGTGGTGCTGCGCACGTGGCAGACCGCGCACGTGATGAAGCGCCGACGGGGCTCGCTGCCCGGTGACGGTCGCGCCGACAACCAGCGGGCTCGTCGCTACGTCGCCAAGTACACGATCTGCCCAGCGGTGGCGCACGGACTCGACGAGGACATCGGTTCGGTGGCCGTCGGCAAGCTGGCCGACCTCGTGGTCTGGGACCCCGCGTTCTTCGCCGTGCGGCCGGCTCTGGTGCTGAAGGGCGGGATCATCGCCATGGCGCAGATGGGCGATGCCAATGCCTCGATCCCCACGCCCCAGCCGGTGCTTCCCCGCCCGATGTTCGGCGCGGTGCCGTCGGTCGCCGCCGGGGCGAGCATCACCTACGTCGCACCGGGGGCGCTCGAGCAGACCGATCTCGCCGACCGGTTGGCGCTGGACTCGACACTCGTCCCGGTGCGGGACTGCCGGTCCCTCAGCAAAGACGACCTCCCGGAGAACACCGCCCGGCCCGACGTGCGGGTCGACGCCGACACGTTCGCGGTGACGATCGACGGCGAGCTGGTCGAGGCAGCACCGGTCGCAGAGCTGCCGATGGCGCAGCGCTACTTCCTCTTCTGATGCTCGCCGCCCTGCTGCTCGCCGACGGTCGCTTCCCGATGGGGGGCCACGTGCACTCTGCCGGCATGGAGTCGGCGGTCGCCGACGGACGCGTCGTCGACGTGACCACGCTCGCTGCGTACCTGCAAGGCCGCTTGCACACCACGGGACTCACGGATGCGGCGATCGCAGCTGCGGCCGTCCTGCACCTCGACCAGCTCGACGAGCTCGACGCCGAGGCCGACGCCCGCATCACCGTGCCGGCGCTGCGGGCGGTGTCGCGACGACTCGGACGCCAGCTCGTACGTGTCGCCGGTCGGTGCTGGCCCTCAGCGTTGCTGGCATCGCTCCCCGACGCGCCCCATCAATGCGTCGCGCTCGGCAGCGTTGGCATCGCCGCCGGTCTCCAACCCGCCGACGTGGCGCGCCTGGCCGTCCATCACGCCGTGACGACACCGGCGCAGGCCGCCGTCCGCCTGCTGGGCCTCGACCCCTTCTCGGTCGCAGCACTCACTGCCGGGCTCGCCGCCGAGGGCGAGGACGTCGTCCGGTTGGCGGTGGCCGCGGCCGCCGGACCGATCGCCGAGCTGCCGTCGCGCACCGGACCCGTGGCCGAGATCGCCGCCATCGAGCACGAGACACTCCCCATCCGACTCTTCGCCTCCTAGGACGGAACCATGGGCGTCACCCACCACGATCACCATCCGCACCGGCCCCGCTCTGGCGCGCTGCGCGTCGGAATCGGTGGACCAGTCGGCAGCGGCAAGACCGAGCTCGTCGCCTGCCTCTGTCGCGCGTTCGAGACCCGGGGCGTGAGCGTCGCAGTGGTGACCAACGACATCTTCACCAAGGAGGACGCCGCCATCCTGGAGCGGCGCGCTGTCCTGCCCGCCGAGCGCATCGTCGGCGTGCAGACGGGCTGTTGTCCGCACACCGCGATCCGCGACGACATCAGCGAGAACCTCGATGCCCTGGACGCACTGGAGACCACCTTCGCCCCGGACGTGCTCCTGCTGGAGAGCGGCGGGGACAACCTGACCGCCACCTTCTCCCGAGGCCTGGTGGACGTGCAGATCTTCGTCATCGACGTCGCCGGTGGCGACAAGGTGCCGAGGAAGGGCGGCCCGGGCATCACCACGTCGGATCTGCTGGTGATCAACAAGATCGACCTGGCGCCGCTGGTCGACGCCGACCTCGAGGTCATGCGGAGCGATGCCGCCGCGAAGCGCGGGGACCGGCCGACGTCGTTCGTGTCGTTGCGTGAAGACCCGGCCGCGACCCCGGTCGCGGACTGGCTGGTGCAGCTGCTCGCCGACATCCACGACCACGCCGACGCGTGAGAGCCAACGCCTCGATCGTCGTCGAGCGTGTCGGACACCGTGATCGGTGCACCGAGCTGGTCTCGTCGCCGCCACTCACGTTGCGGAGCACGCCCGACGGGCTGTTCCTCGTCGCCAGCGGCGCCGGGCCCATCGGCGGCGATGTGCTCGCGATCGACATCACCGTCGAGACAGCGGCGTCGGCGACGGTCAGGAGCGCTGGCGCCTCGCTCGTCCTGCCGGGACCGACCGGCGCGCCGTCGTCGATGGTGGTGCACGCCCGGATCGGCGGTGGCCTCCGCTGGCTCCCGGAGCCGACGGTGCTCGTACGCGGCTGCGACCACAGGACCGTCGCTCGTCTCGAGCTCGCGGCCGGCGCCTCTGTGCTGTGGCGCGAAGAGGTGGTGCTCGGGCGACACGACGAGACGTCGGGTTCGCTGCTCCAACGGCTGCACGTGGACGTCGGCGGGCGGCCGCTGCTGCGCAACGAGCTCCCCGTCGGGCCGCGGTGGCGGGGAGCCGACGGACCAGCCGGTCTCGACGGTGCCGGCGCGGTGGGGTCGTTCCTCGGTGTGGGCGTCCCGCGCCCACCTGACCGTGCGAGCATCGACGGTTCGCGAGCTGCCGTCGCGGAGCTGTCCTCGACGGCGTGGCTGCTCACCGTCGTCGCCGAGGACGCCAGTGTCCTGCGGAGGGTGCTCGATGATGCGGCTCCCGTGCCCTGCATCCGTGCCTGACAGGGAACCGTCGGGTCCGGGCGGCCGGCTCGGGGCCAGCGGTCACCGTGGAAGCGCGTGGACGGACGGGGAGCGCCATCGTCAGTGGGCGGGGACAGCAGCAGTGACCGGGTTCGCTCCCCTGAACGTGAACGTGACGTGGTCCGCATCGAGGTCACTGCGTACGTCCTGACCGATTCGTCGCACGATCCGTGCCATCGCCCGGTTGTCCGGGTGCGTGATGACGACGAACTCCCTCCTTCCTCCCGGGTGGCAGCAGGCGCTGACCAGCTCCCGCACCAGCTGCGTGCCGATCCCACGCCCTTGGTACGTGTCCTCCACGAGTGCCGCCAGCTCCACGGCGGCACCGCCGCTTCCCATGCCGGTGGGGCACCCGTTGCCCATGCCGACCAGGCGTCCGTCGTGCCAGGCGCCGAGGGCGACCCGCCCCTGAATCGCCTCGAGGAGCGGCGCGACGACGTCGCGGCGGACCGTGGGCATCGACGAGAAGTAGCGGCGGTAGCGGCTGTCGGCCGAGCATCGCCGGTGGAGCTCCTCGACCTCATCGAGATCCGCCGGCGTCAGTGGAGCGATCCGCAGGTCGGTGACTGCCGAGTGCTCCTCCTCGATCCCCTCGTGGACCTGCACCGCGGCCACGTGCAGCAGTGCGCTCACCCGGGCGGCTTCGGTGGAGGTGAAGGGTGAGGACCGTCGGACCGCCGTGTAGACCCGTCGGGGGGTGACGGGGTCGTCCGGTACGGCCATGGTCCAGGCCCCGCCATGGGCGGGAAGCCTCTTCACGTGCTCGCGACCGAAGCGTACGAGCTGGTCCGAGGTCGGGCGGACGTCACCGTCGAGCATCCGCTCGACGGACGTGCACGAGACCAGCTCGGCATCGACGAGCTCGGCGATGCTGTCACAGATCACCCCTCCGTCGGACCGAGATGCGAGCACGCCGGCGGCCAGACGCAGCACCCGCGTGGCGATGTCTTCCAGCTGGTGGACCGGGATCGGCACCGCCCACACGTCGGTCGCGCCCGTGCCGCGCAAAGCGTGCTCCACAGCCGGCACGTCGAGCCACGGAGGCAGGGAGACCGTCGCCTCGTCGATGACCTCGGTGGCGGAGATCAGGTGGAAGTCGAGGCTCAGGATGTTGATGCCGAGATCGGCAAGGGCGGCAGCGGCCGCAGCGAGGCGACCGGGTTCGTCGGTGACGGTGAACCGCAGCCGCCACGTCCGTGAGTCGTGCATCGGGATCTGCATCAGGGACCTCCGTGAGGGTGGGACCCGCTCATCGTTCACACCTCCGATCACGGTGGTGTCACCCCCCGCGAACGGTCGCGTGAAGGGGGGCTTTCACGTGCCTGGCAGTGACCGGCTCCGGGGCCGGTCTGGTCCGGACCTTGCCGGGTAGGTCAGGACCGCCACGATCGGACGGAGGACAGATGCCTCGACAGCTGAACCACGCCCGTCCGCCGCGAGAGGCGCTGGTGCACTTCGTGGTGATCGGTGCCATGAAGTGCGGCACCACCTCGCTGCACCACCACCTCGCGTGCCACCCCGCCCTCGGACTGCCGCCGGAGAAGGAGGTCAACTTCTTCTTCGGTGAGGCGCCGGGTGGCACGGGGAACCTCTGGCGAGGGACCGACTGGCACCGGTCCCGCTTCCCGCCGGGCTCGCTGGTCCGAGGCGAGGTGTCGCCGGGCTACACGTCGCCCGACCACGCTGGCGTCGCAGCGCGCATGGCGGAGGCAGCACCGCAGGCGAAGCTCCTGTACCTCGTGCGCGACCCGCTCGATCGCGCCGTCTCCCAGCACCGCCACCACCACCGCGACGGCACGGAGCCACGGCCGCTGGGTGAGGCTCTCACCGACCCCCACTCGCACTACGTCCTGCGAAGTCGCTATGCCGCCCGGCTCATGTTGTTCCTCGACCACTTCTCGCCGGACCGCATCGCCGTCGTGGAGCTGGCGGATCTGCACGGCCGCACCCGGGAGACGCTGGCCTCGATCTGCCGATTCCTCGAAGTGGCTCCCCTTCCCGGCGATCACGTCTACGGGCGCCGGCTGAACTCGGCCGGATCGCCACCCCCTCCGGTGCCCGATGAGGTGGCATCGAGGTTCCGCTCGCTCATCGCCGCTGACGAGGCCGCCTTCCGCCACCTGCGCCGGCGGCTCCACCGTTGCGCCCCTGGCGCTTGACCGGGTCCGGTCACCGCCGCCGCCGACGCCGATCCCGCGGCCATGCGTGTCAGCCGCCGGTGACCGGGTTGCCGGCGGGTTCGGCCTTGTCCCAGTCGTCGTCGATGTGGACGACGTGGCGGCCGGCGCTGTCCATGAGGGAGGCGCCGATCGAAGCCCGATAGCCGGACTTGCAGTGGACCCACACCTCCCCGGCCGGAACCTCGCCCCGGCGACCGGCCAGGTCGTAGAACGGGATGTGGACCGCTCCTCGGATGTGGCGCTCCTCGAACTCGTCGGGGCGACGGACGTCGAGGACGACGATCTCGTCACCACGCTCGGCCCGCTCGGCGGCGAGGTCGACGAAGGTGGCGCGCCGGTAGGAGGCGGTGGTGCCGTCGGGGGCGAGCTCGGCGAGCGCGCCGACCGCGGCACCCATGTGGTCGATGCCGATGCGGGCCAGCTGACGACGGGCGTCGAGCACGTCGTCCCTCGAGTCACCGATGAGCGTCAGCGGTGCATCCCAGGGGACCGTCCATCCGAGGTAGGTGGCGAAGGGGTCGGCCAGCTCGATGGACACGGTCCCACGGAGGTGGTCGGCGGCGTAGGCCTTGCGGGCGCGGAGATCGACGACCCACTCGCCGTGCTCGATGCGGTGCTGGAGCGCCGCCGGCTCGACCAGCTCGGGCATGTCCAGGTCGGCGTCATCGGGACCCGCTTGGTTGAGCGGCGCCATGTGCGCGTAGTAGCGGGGGTAGGCGGTGAGGCCGGCCATCAGCTCGGCGACGAAGCTGTCCTCGTCCTCGGTGAGGGCGAGGTTCTGCTGCTTCTCCTTGCCGATGGTGGATTCGGTGCCCTTGGTCTCGGTGGCCGAGCAGAAGCTGCCGAACCCGTGCGTCGGGTAGACCTCGGTGTCGTCGGGCAGCATCTCGGCGAGCCGGTGGGCGGAGCGGTGCTGGGCCCGGGTGAGCTCTTCGGTGATGTCGGGGTCGACGAGGTCGGTGCGACCCATCGCTCCGAACAGGACTGATCCGCCGGTGAACACCGCCACCGGTTCCCCTTCGACGCCGACGGCGAAGGACATGTGGGTGGGCGTGTGCCCGGGGGTGTGGATCGCGGTCACCTGGAGGGCGCCCGTCGTGATCACGTCGCCGTCCCGGACGCCGTGGCGGTCGAAGTGGACAGGATCGTCGGCGTTGACCACGTAGGTGGCCCCGCAGCGAGCGGCGAGGGCCAGTCCACCGGTGACGTAGTCGTTGTGGATGTGCGTCTCGAGGACGTGGGTGACCCGGATGTCGCCGACGACATCGAGGATGCGGTCGACGTCGCGCTGGGGGTCGATCACGACCGCAACGTCGCCATCCGTGACGACGTAGCTGCGGTCACCGAGGCCGGGGGTCTCCACGATGCGGATGTCGAGCATGTCTGGTCCTCTCAGCTGATCTTGGTGAACATCTTCTCGACCCGGGCGAGGTCGTAGCCGCTCTCGGCCGCCTCCTGGGGGTTCGAGACGCAGTAGGTCAGGCCCGAGGCGACGAGTTTGAAGCCCACCTGCCCCAGCGCCTTGTTCGCAGCTGCGATCTGGGTGACGACATCTGCGCAGTCGCGCTGCTCGGTGAGCATGGTCTGGATGCCGCGGACCTGGCCTTCGATGCGTCGGAGGCGCTTGATCAGGTCGGCGGTGGTCTCTTCGGGGATCTGCACGTTCAGCTCCTGGTCTCTGGTCGGGGATCATGCCCGGTCTCGGTCGGTGCTCCTGGGGGTGCGGCTCCGCGCGTCAGGGCGAGGACGGCCTCGTGGACGTCGGCGTGGACGCGGTCACCGAGCTGCTGGTACGTGCCGGCCCGCATGAGGACGTCACGGACCGGTCCCTTGGCCGTGGCGAGGTGCACGTCGATGCCATCGTCGGCGAGGTCGACGACGAGCTCGGTGAAGGCCTCGAGGGCGGACGTGTCGATGTCGTTCACGCCGCTGGCATCGAGCACGACGGCGCGCAGGTCGGGCCCCGCTTCCCGTACGAGGCGCTGCACCCGTCGCTTCATGAACTCCACGTTCAGGTAGGACAGGGACACGTCGAAGCGGATGATGGCCACACCGGGAACCCGCTCCGCCTCCGGGAAGCGGGCCACGTTGCGGTAGCGGGTGGTGCCCGGGAGGCGTCCGAGCTCGGCGGTGTACGGCGTCATCATCCGCACCGCCACGACGACGACGGAGGCGGCGACGGCGATGCCGATCCCGAGCTCGACACCGAAGGCGAGGGTGGCGGCGAAGGCCACGACGAGGGTGACGAAGTCGGCGGTCTTCAGCCTGCGGATGTGGGCGATCTCGGCCAGGTCGAACAGCTTGGCCACGGCGACGACGACGATGGCGCCGAGGGTGGCCGATGGCAGCTGCTCGAACAGCGGGGTGAGCGCCACGATCACCAGGGTGACGACGCCGGCGGTGACGACGGCGGCGAGCTTGGTGCGGGCACCGGCCTCGGCGTTCACGGCTGTACGGCTGAACCCGCCGGTCACGGGGTAGCCGCCGAAGAACCCGGCGCCGATGTTGGCGACGCCGAGGCCGACGAGCTCGCGGTTCGGGTCGACCTCGTAGCGGTTGCGGCGGGCGTACACCTTGGCCACGGCGATCGACTCCATGTACCCGACGAGGGTGATCACCAGGGCAGCGGGAAGGAGGGTGCCGGCGATGCCGAGGTCATCGGGCACCGTGAACGGGGGCAGGCCCTGCGGGATGTCGCCGACGACCTTCACGCCACGGTCCTCCAGGTGCCAGACAACGGAGGCGACGGTGGTGACCACGACGGCCACGAGAGCACCAGGCAGGACCGGCACCCACCGCTTGAGGGCGACCATGAGGGCGATGGCGCCGAGGCCGACAGCCAGCGTGAGGCCGTGGACGTCGCTCGCCTTCTGGAGGAGCCCCCACACCGTCTCGTGGAAGTGGTCGTCGTTGTCGAGCGACACGCCGAGCAGGTGCTCGACCTGGCTGGCGCCGATGATCAGCGCCGCCGCTGACGTGAACCCGACGAGCACCGGGTGGGACAGGAGTCGGGTGAGGAAGCCGAGACGGGCGACCCCGAGCACCAGGTGGGCCGCACCCACGAGCAGGGCGAGGACGGCGGCGGCGGCGACGTAGCCGGCGCTGCCCTCGTCGGCGACGCTGGCCAGGGTCGTGGCGCTCAGCAGCGACACGATGGCGACGGGCCCGACGGCCAGCTGCCGAGACGTGCCGAAAACCGCGTAGAGCAGAACAGGGACGGTCGAGGCGTAGAGCCCGACCTCGGGCGGCAAGCCCGCGAGCAGGGCGTAGGCCATGCCCTGGGGGACGAGCATGGCGCCCACGGCCAGGCCGGCACCGAGGTCGGCGGTGAGCGTGCGCCTCGACATCATGGACCGCACGTGCTCGCGCGGTGTGTCCGCCACGTCAGGCGGGCTGCACGACGTCGGTCCATGCGCCGTAGCCGCCGACGATGTCGCTGACGTCCTCGAAGCCGCGGGCCCGCAGCAGCGACGCCGCCACGGACGACCGGTAGCCGCCGGCGCAGTACACGACCGTGGGACGGACCGGGTCGAGCTCCTCCAGGCGCGCGGGGAGCTGTCCGACCGGGATGTGCACCGCATCAGGGAGCGCACCGAGCGCGTGCTCACCCGCGTTGCGGACGTCCACGATCTGGAGGTCGTCGAGCTCGGCACGCCGGTGCTCGACGTCCACGGGCGTGAGGCGAGACGCGACCTGGGCCTGGTCTTGGTGCTCGAGCATCACCTGGAAGGGACGGTCGACGAAGCCGAGCACCCGATCGAAGCCGATGCGGCCGAGTCGGTTCTTGGCCTCCAGCTCGGTGCCGGGGTCCACGAACAGCACGATGTCGGCATCGACGGGCACGACCGAGCCGGCGAACTCGGCGTAACGGCCCTGCAGGCCGACGTTGATCGCACCTCGCAGATGGCCGCGGGCGAACTCGACCGGGTCGCGGCCGTCGACCAGCAGCGCTCCGGCGGACACGGCTTCCCGGACCTCGTCCCAGCTCATGGCCCGAGGCGGCGTCGCCTCGTCCATCAGGGCCCGCTGCTTCTTGTTCATGGTCGCGTCGTGGACGAAGTAGCCCGGGGCCGGGACCTGGCCCTCCGTAACGAGGTCGACGAAGGTCGTGCGGTCGGGGGCGAGCAAGGCGTAGTTCTCCTGGCGCTGCGCACCGATCGTCGACGTCAGCTCGGTCGACAGGTTCTTGCCGCAGGCCGAGCCGGCCCCGTGGGCCGGGAAGACCAGGGTGCTGTCAGGAAGCGTGAGCAGCTTGTCGTGCAGCGAGTCGTAGAGCGCGGTGGCCAGCTCCTCGCGGGTGAAGCCGACGGAGGCGAGCAGGTCAGGGCGGCCGACGTCGCCGATGAACAGCGTGTCGCCGGTGAGCACGCCGTAGGGCGCCTCGTCGTCGCCGTGCTCCCACACGACGACGCTCATCGACTCGGGGGTGTGGCCCGGCGTGTGTCGGATCTCCAGCTCCACGGCTCCGAGCGAGACCCGCTCCCCGTCGGCCAAGGGGCGGATGTCGAACTCCGTCTCGGCCACGGAGGAGTAGCCGATCTGGGCGCCGGTGGCCTCGGCCAGCTCGAGGTGGCCGGACAGGAAGTCGGCGTGGAAGTGCGTCTCCAGGACCAGCTCGATCGTCAGCCCCTTGGCTGCGGCGTCGGCGAGGTACGCAGCGATGTCGCGCTGGGGGTCCACCACCACGGCGCGGCCCGTGGTCTCGTCCCCGATGAGGTACGAGGCGTGGGACAGGCAGTCGAGGTAGTACTGGTCGAAGATCATGCTCAGCGCTCCGTTCGGGCTTCGGCTTCGGTGGCGGTGAGCTCACCGAGGACGGCATCCATGTCGCAGCTGACGCCGCGGTTGTACGGGAGCTTCGCCAGAGCCATGGCCATGCCGCAGGTGTTGGTGACGGCGGAGAAGGTGAGCCCGGCACCGATGAAGCCGGCCACGAACCGGGCCGGCGGGACCCACGCGCTGGCGACCACGCTGGCCAGGACGACGCTGCCGGCGGCGAGGCGGACCTGTCGGTCCATCGCCCAGCGCGTCGCGGCGGTGCGAGCCACTGGGTTGCCGGAGGCGGCCCAGGCGCTCATGCCGCCCTCCAGCAGACGCAGGTTGGACTTGCCGGCGGCGACGAGCTGCTCCAGGGCCTTGGTGGCTCGGGCGCCGGACTGGCACACCAGGACCACGTGGTGGTCGAGGGCGGCGAGGTCGGCGACGTGCTCGCCGAGCACATCGAGAGGGACGTTGTAGGCGCCCTCGATGTGGCCGGTCTCGAACTCGCCCGGCGTGCGGACGTCGATGACGTGGATGGCCGGATCGTCGCCCCGCATGTGGATGAGCTGGGTCGAGTCGATCATGGCGTTGGTCTGGGGGTCCGTGGTCGTCATTGCACGCTCCTGGAGCCGGAAGTGTCTCGCTGCGGTTATACCCGGGGGGGTATCACCCACTCTACCTCCTCCGAGGCGCCCGCGCGCCGGGGCAGCAGGCATACTCCCCGTGTGGACGATGCAGGTGGTCGGGACCAGCGACGACGAGGCCCGCACCGGCACCTCGTCCCGTCCGACCCGCGCGCGCACGGGATCGACCCCGACTACCGGTTCTCCCTGGCCAACGAGCGGACGTTCCTGGCGTGGATCCGGACGTCGCTGGCGCTGGCTGCCGGCGGACTCGGCGCCGCATCGCTCCTCGACGACTTCCCCGGCGAGGAGATCCTGGGCATCGGCCTGCTGCTCCTCAGCTTCGTCACCGCCGCGATGTCGTACCGGCGCTGGGCGCTGGCCGAGACCGCGATCCGTCTGGACGAGCCGTTGCCGGATTCGAAGCTGCCCGTCCTGCTCGCCGGCGGCGTCGCGCTGATCGTCATCGCCTCCGCCGTCCTGGTGGCCGTCAACGCATGAGCCAGGGGCGCCTGTTCGATCCGAAGACGCCACCGGAGCGCACCTCCATGGCGTGGGAGCGCACGGCGTTCTCGGGCATGGCCGTGGGTCTGCTCATGACCCGCGTCGGGGCGACCGTGCACCTGGCGCTCGCCCTCGTGGGCATCACCCAGGTCTGCCTCTCCGCCGCGCTGCTGCTGTGGACGGGGAAGCGCTACCGGGACCTCCACGGCAGGCTCCGCGCCGGGGAAGCGGCGACGCACCCCTCGGCCGTCGCCGCCATCGGCATCGGCGCGACGGTGGCGACCGGGCTCGCCACGGCGCTCGCGGTGGCGGCCGCATCGGTCGGCTGAGCCGGCGAGGACACCTGACCCGGCTGGCCACAGGTGACCGCCGACGTGGCGCCACCAGAGGGTGACCGTCTCACGCTCAGCTCCGCGGCACGACGAGCTCGCAGGCACCGACCTGCACCGCTCGGCCCCCGACGCGGACGGCGACGAGCTCGCCCGCCCGCAGCACTGGTTGCACCCGGATCTGGCTCGGCCGGCCCATCTCGACGCCCTGCTCGATGATCCAGCCCTGGTCGAGCCGCCGCTCACCGGCGTGGGCGGCCAGGTAACCGCACGCGGCGGCCGCCGCGGAGCCGGTGGCCGGGTCCTCCAC
>CAZCJT010000001.1:0-51631 GCA_964498565.1 uncultured Acidimicrobiaceae bacterium | reverse complement strand
CCTCGCCGGCCCCGGCCCACAACTTCGACCACGTGCCGGTCGTGACCCACCGCGACGAGTTCTGGTACCGCAAGTACGGCGAGACCGACGACCACCGCGTCGTGCGCATCGCCACGTCCGACGACGTGGCCCAGACCGGTCACCGCACCGACGTGCACCTGCCCGCCCCGTCGTACTGGCCGATCCTGCTGTGCGCCTCGTTTCCGCTCATCGGCTGGGGCCTCATCTTCAACCTCGGCATCGCCTTCGCCGGCGGGGCGCTCGCCCTGTTCGCCATCTACGGACTGGCGATGGAACCGGCCGACGATCCCGACGGCGGCCACGGCCACCACGACGGCGACCACGGGCACGGTCCCGACGGTGGTCCCGACGAAACCGCCACCCCCACCGCCGGGGATGCCGACATGGAGGCGACCCCCCTTTGAGTCACCGTCGGTCGACCAGGAGAAGGGCGGAGGGCCACGACAGCCTTGTCCGTGTGCGCCTCTGCGAGACGCGTGGATCGCAGATACCGAGCTAGGGCCGCTCCCCACCCGGATGTGGCTGTTCATGGATGAGTTCGGGTCCCGGACGAAGGTGCGGCCGGCCGGACTTGGTCTCCAGCACCCAGCAGGGACAGCATGGACACGTGGTACAGCGTGTCGTAGGACCAGTCGGTATCGATGTCCCCATCCCTACGGGGGAAAAGGTTGCGGGGGCGATACATCGCAGACTTGCTCTTGCGCTGGTCCTGCTCGTGCTCGTCCAGGCGATGCTTGTCGTTCAGGGGCCGGTGGCCGGGTCGGTGAGAACCCTTCACGGTTTCATCGGTATCGGTTCGTTCGTGCTTGCGCTGGCACTTGTCGTGGCAGCTGTGCGATCCGTTAGCGGTTTGGGCGGGACGACCGTCGCCGTAGCCCTCGTAGTCGTGACGTTCTGGCAGACCGGCCTTGACCACTCGGCCCTCGTCGCCCTCGACGCGGCTCCTTGGCATACCCCGCTGAGCCTCGCCGCCTTCCCGCTCGCGGCCTTCCACGCCGCACTGCTCTCCGTCCCAGCCGACGGCACCGTGCCGGACGGTCCCGCCGAAGACGTCAAGCCGTCGACGGATGGTGCCGGATGAGGTCAACACGTCGCCGCAGCGCTGGCGTGCGCGCCGCATTCGCTGTCACTGCGGTCGCTCTGCTCCTTCCGGCGTGTACCTCCTCCGTCGACGAGGACGACGACACCCCCGGCGCTGCGACCACCACCGTTCCGGCGGAAGCACCGCCTCCCATCGAATCGTCGGTGTCCGGGGGCGATGCGCCAACCGATCTCGAGCTGATACCTGAGCTGGTACGACAGGTCGAAGCGTCGATCGTTGCAGTGCTGGTGACGCGCGCCGGTGTCGAGAGCGGCGAGGGTTCCGGCGTGATCGTTCGTTCGGAGGGGGTGATCGTCACCAACAACCATGTCGTCGCCGGCGGCACCGACATCACCGTGGCGCTCGCCGACGGCTCGCAGCTACCGGCCACGTTGGAGGCAACCGACCCGCTATCGGACCTGGCCATCCTGCGCATCGACCGGGACGGCCTCCCTGCGATGGAGCTCGCCGACCGCTACCCAGAGATCGGTCAGCTCGCCGTGGCAGTGGGGAACCCACTCGGGTTCGAGAACACCGTCACAGCCGGCATCATCTCAGGCCTGGGCCGGTCCATCCCGGCCACCGCCGCCCAAGGTGGACAGTCGCTGGTCGACCTCATCCAGACCGACGCCGCCATCTCCCCTGGCAACTCCGGTGGTGCACTCATCGGCGCCGACGGACGGTTGGTGGGCATCAACGTCGCGTACATCTCACCGGCCGCCGGCGCGGTCAGCCTCGGCTTCGCCATCCCGTCTCCGACGGTGAGCGACGTCGTGGACGAGCTGTTGGAGGACGGCACAGCGGAACATGCATACATGGGCGTTCAGATGGCGACGGTCACGGCTCAAGCAGCGGATCAGCTGGGTCTCACCGTCGACTCGGGCGCTGCGGTGCTGTCGGCTGAGGCAGGATCGCCAGCCGACGAGGCAGGCCTGCGCGAGGGCGACGTGATCACGGCGATCGACGGAGCCGTCGTCCGAGACCTTCCCGGTCTGCTGACGCGCCTACGTCGTTACGACCCCGGCGATCGGGCACGCCTGACCGTCGCCCGCGCCGACGGCGACGTCGACGTGAGCATCCAGTTCGCTGCCCGTCCCACGTCCTGAACGGCATCGGGTGGTAGGGATCATCTTCGGGGCGACCGGCCTCGGTTGGATCGAGGCCGTCGTGCTCGGACTCGTCGAGGGCCTCACGGAGTACCTGCCGGTGTCGTCCACCGGCCACCTCCTTGTGGCGTCTCGGTTGCTCGGCATGGGTGGTGACGACCGGACGGAGCGGGCGCTCGATACGTACGCCATCTGCATCCAGAGTGGCGCCATCCTCGCCGTCCTGGTCCTGTACCGGCACCGAACCGCCCAGCTCGTCCGAGGCGCCGTCGGTCGCAGTCCCGGTGGCCGTCGCATCCTCGCGGCGTTGGCGGTGGCGTTCGCTCCCGCCGCCGTCACCGGCTTCCTGGCTGGCGCCATGGTGAAGTCGCTGCTGTTCGGCGTTGTTCCTGTCGCCGTGGCCTGGATCGCAGGTGGCCTCTTCATCCTGGGGACGCGGAACCGCCCGTGGATCGCCGGTGACAGGCTCGACCTGGAGCTCATCGGTGTTCGCCGGGCGGCGGTGATCGGCCTCGCCCAGACGGTCGCTCTCTGGCCCGGCATCAGCCGGAGCTTGGTGACGATCCTGGCCGCCCTCTTCGTGGGGTGCTCGATGAAGGCGGCGGTCGAGTTCAGCTTCCTACTCGGGCTGGTGACGCTGGGAGCAGCGACCGCCTACGAGGCGCTCCGGAGCGGGCCCGAGGTGATCGAGGTCTTCGGAGTCGCGACCCCCGCGTTGGGCCTCGTCGTGGCCTTCGCTGCCGCCCTGACGTCGATCCGCTGGATGGTCGGTTGGCTCGAGATTCGCAGCTTGGACGTCTTCGGCTGGTACCGGGTCGGCATCGGAGCGGTCGTGCTGTTGGCTCTGGCGGTCCCCTGAGCGCGAGCGCCGTTGTGCGTTCATCCCTCGACTGGGCTCCCGACCACCACGATCGGTCGGGTGAAGGTCGTCCCGGATAGGCACCAACGCACCGTCGTGGCGTCTCCGGGTTGCAGGGCTCGCATTGCCGCCATGACGGCATCGACGGTCGGGGTGTCCTGTCCGCCGATTCTCGCCACAAGGATGCCGGGCTGCGCCCCTGCTGCCTCGGCCGGGGAGCCGAAGTGCACGGCGGTCACGACAACGCCCGCGGGACACGGTGCGGCTTCTCCGGGCCGACGGTCTGCGATCGTGATGCCGAGCCACGCATGCTGCGCCGCGCCGGTGTCGATGATGCTGTCGGCGACGTTCGCGGCGATCGTCGCAGGCAGCACCATCAGGGCACTGTCTCCGAGCGACGGCTCGTCGAACTCCAGAGCGTTGACCACTCCGACGAGGCGACCCGAGCTGTCCAGGACTGGTGCACCGGTCATTTCCGGCCGCCGAGGTGCCTCGATACGGGCGAGACCGAAGATGTCCACTCCGTCCGGGGTCTGCTCGCCCAGGTCGGTGGCGGTGATCGTCGCCTGCCGCGCTCCACCTGAGGGGGCGGGACCCGTCACGGCTGCCACCGCCGTGCCGGCCACGAGCGCGGAACGCCGTTGCAGAGGTGCACCTTCGGTTCGGCCGTCGATCCGGAGCACGGCCAGATCGGTGTGGATGTCGGTCCCAACGACCGTTGCGGCAACCGGGCCACCGGTGACGCCCACGACGGAGATCGAGTCGGCCTCGGCCACCAAGCGAGCGGCGGTCAGCAGGTAACGGTCCCGGTAGAGGGTCGCTCTCGCCAGGGAGCGGTCCTTGGATGTACGGAACTCGACCGTCACCACCGGCCCACTCAGTACCTGCTCAGGACCGAGCTCCGACGTCTCCTGGTTGTCGCCGTCGATGGCAAGAGGGCTTCTCGTGGTCTGGCTGTCGTCGCTGGAATTGACCTCGACCAACGACCCCAGAGCCACTGCGGTCGCAGCCGCCCCGACCGCTGCGAATCGCCGGATTCGACGCTGTCGTCGGAGCATTCGTCGCTCGCAGCGCTGCGCACGCGCCTGTGCGCCGAGCTCGGACGGGTGCCGCCACACGCGATCATCCGGTGGGAGGGGGAGGTGCGGCACGGCGGGGCCCATCCAGCGATCGTCGCCGAGGCGACGCTCGACGTCATCTTCGTCCGACGCCACGCCAGCGCACCGTACCGACGCGACTGCGTGGGGAAGCGTCGCCCTTCGAGGTGGACGTCACGACCTGCTTCGAAGACCAGCGCGGAACCTTTGACTCCCGCCTCTTGTGCTAGTGGCCGCCGTGGGCCGTGTCGCAGAGGCGTTGCTCACCCGGCTTGATCGACCCGCCAGCGATGCCTTCGAGGGCTGAGAAGGGTCCGCAGGGGTGCGGAACGATCCAGACGTGGATCATCGGGACCGGCTCCGGTTTGACCAACGGCGGCGCGCATCCCCCGGAGGCATCGGTGAGTCCGGCGACCTGGCCGCTCTCTGCGAAACACAGGTTGTCGTGGATGTGCCACTGCGTGAGTGGCCCGCCGATGTCCGGCGTCGTCTCCAAAGTCGTGCCTGGTTCGGCCATGAACATGGCTGCGACCAGTTGCTTCTCGCCGTCGCGCACCTGGTACACGAGCGACTCGGGCCGGTCCGGGTCCAGGACCCGTCCGTCGGTGCGGTAGTCGCCGTTGATGTAGTGCTCGTAGCCGGTGCCGCCGTCGTTGATCGAGCGGTAGCCGTCGGCCTCGGCGACAGCCGGGTCGGTGTAGGTGGGGAGGTGGCTCAGCGTGTTTGCGATGAGGTTCTCGGCCCGGGCCTGCTGTTCCGCGCTCACGCCCTCGACACCGCCGAGGTCGATCGGTCGCTTCGGATCGTAGGGAACGGGGGCCACGGCCGCAGCCGGCTGGGCGGACGCGACCGCAGTCTCGGCACCGGCTGCGTGGTGCGACGGTTGGGCGGCGGCGATCATCCCGGCGAGGACGACGAACGCGACGGCGACGGATGCGACGGAAGCGAGGACCCGCTGCTCCAAGCGGACCGGGCGCACCGGCCGCACCAGGGTCACAGCGCTCAAGGCCAGGGCGAGTGCGGCCAGGCCAGCGGCGATGCCGTCGCCCAGCTCCACGGGCTTCGCCACCTCGAGGCCGTCGACGAAGGAGATGCCTCGCTGCGTCGAGACGAACCACATGACCAACAGCGCGCCGTTGCCGAGCACGCCGCAAGCCGCCACGAGCTTGGAGGGCCGGACGATGGCCCACGCTCCCCACCCGAGCTGGAACGCGGCAGCAGCGGTGAACGCGACAGCGGCCTGCGTGGTGTCGCCGTGCACCCCGACAGCGACCGCATGGACGGCGCCGGCGCCGAGCGAGGCGACGGCGGACACGTGGAGCCGACCTGTCCCGAACCGAGCCGGGTCCTGTTGGGCAGGCGCGTCGACGCGCACTACCGGGGTTGCTGTGTCGATCATGGTGTGTTCCCCCTTGGAACCGGAGCCTACGTCTGCGCCGCCCCCGGGAGTGGCTCGGGCTCACCGCATCCGGGCACGACCGATCTTGGGAACGAACCGGCCGGCAGCCGCGGCGTAGGCCTCGTAGGCGTCGCCATGGGTCCGTGCTAGGTACGGCTCCTCGACCGCACGCACCTGGACCTCGAGGGCGACGACGAGTGCGACCCAACCGGCCACCGCTACCCAGTTCGCGACCAAGAGCGTGAAACCGGTCGCTGCGATCAGCATGGCGGTGAAGATCGGGTTCCGGACCCGGGCGAAGACGCCGGCGGTGACCAGGCCGGTGCGCTCGTCGGGGTCGACACCGATGCGCCACGACTCGCCCATCTGCCACTGGGCCCCGACCGTGGCGAGGATCCCGACGACCGCGATGGCCGCGCCGGCGCCGCGGATCGCAGCGACGTCGAGGAGCGAAACTGGAGGCAGTCCGGCGAGGCCAGCGACGGGAGCGGCGACGCCGGCGACCAGGGCAGCGACGAAGCCGAGCTTTGCCCACCACTGCAGCGTGCCGGGGTCGGCGTGGATCCGGAGCCCTGTGTCACCCGTGCGACGCCACTGGAGCCAGGTGCGCCAGCCGAAGGCGGCGCCGAAGAAGACGGCGTAGAGGAGCAGCGCGACGACGTCCATCACCGCTGCTCCGCCAGCCGCAGGACTCCTACTTCGATGTATGTACACATGGCCATATGTCTAGGACGCTACGATCAACGAGTCAAACGGTCGCGTACTGCAACCGACTCTCCTCCGGTTCCGAGTCCCCTAGCCTCGACCGTCATGGGGGCGAGGTCGACAGCTTCCCGAAGGCGAAACACACCCTGCGACGGGACCAATGTCCCGAATCCGGCGGCGGGCTTTCCCAGTGCTCCAACCGGATTCGGCAGAGCTGATCACCTCGTTGACGGCTGGTAGCGCTCGGGAGCGGACTGGAACCGCTCCTGGCAGGTCGCTGAGCAGAACGAGATGGACGCGCCGGCGACGATGGTTGCCGGCGTGGCCGCCCCTGGGGTGATCCGCATGCCGCAGACGGGGTCGGTGACGCAGTCCTCGGGGTGGCAGAGCAGGACCCTGAAGACAGCGACGGGGTCGTGGAGGCCACGGATCTCCGTGGCGCCGAGTGGCTCCACTTGCCACCCTGCGACGGCCGCCGCCCGCGCGGCGTGCTCGGTGACGCGCAGCTCCCCGGGCGGAGCGAGGTCGGCGAGCCGTGCCGCCAGGTTCACGACGGTCCCGAGCACGTCGTCTCCACGATCGACGACGGAGCCGCTGGCGATACCACCGGTGACCTCGGGCATCGCTTCGGCGTCGTGGAGTCGATGGCTGACGTCGTCGGCCACCTCGATCGCCGCAGCTGCATCGCGCGCCTCGAGCAGCACCCCGTCGCCGAGGGTCTTCACCAGCCGTCCTCGACCCACCACTGCGGTGGTGACCGCATCGACGAAGCGGTCGACGACCGCGGCGGCGGCATCATCGCCATGGGCGTCGTTGAGCGCCGTGAACCTCGTCAGGTCGAGGAAGACGATGGTCCGGCCGGGATCCGATGCCACGGGAGCGAACATGCCACGACAGCATCCGGCCCGCAACCGGGCGCTGTGGAGCACAGCCTGGACTCGGACATACTGGAAGCCCCCTCCGACCCCGATGCGGCGCCACGCGAGCGCCCCGAGGAGTGACGTGTCGAAGAACCTGAAGTTGTCCCTGGCGCTGGTGTTCGCTGCCCTCGTCGCCGTCCTGGTCGCGGCCAACGCAGGTGGTGGGGACGACGAGCCAGAGGTCGCGGCCGAAGGTGGCGGCGCACAGGTGGTCCGGCCCGACAGCCAGCGCCTTTCAATGGGTGACTCCGACGTGGTTTTCGTGGAGTTCTTGGACTTCGAGTGCGAGGCGTGCCGAGCCGCCCACCCTGCCATCGAGGAGCTCCGGTCCCGCTTCGGAGACGACATCACCTTCGTGGTTCGGAACTTCCCCCTCCACGCCAACTCCGTCGCAGCGGGGCGTGCCGCAGAGGCCGCAGCGGCCCAGGGCAAGTTCGAGGAGATGCACGACCTGCTCTTCGAGACCCAGCCGGAGTGGGGTGAGAAGCAGTCGTCCCAGGAGGAGGTCTTCTTCGGCTTCGCCGAGGACCTCGGGCTCGAAATGGAGGAGTTCCGCGCCGTATACGACGATCCGGCCACGCTCGAGAAGATCGAGCGGGACCAGGCCGACGGCGAGGCCCTCGGCGTGACCGGCACCCCGAGCTTCTTCCTCGACGGCGAAAAGCTCGAGGTGCAGTCCTTCGAGGAGCTCGTCCAGCGGATGGAGCAGGCCGTCGATGCTTGACCAGGCCGTGCGCCCCGTTGCGCCACCGGCCGACAGCGGCGCACCCCTGACGACGGAACCCGCTCAGCCGCCCCGCCGGACCCCGTGGGTGCTCGTCCTCGGCGGCGCGGTGGGCCTCGTTGCCGCTGCGGTGCTGCTGATCGAGAAGATCAAGCTGATCGAGGACCCTGACTACATCCCGAGCTGCAGCATCAACCCGATCCTCAGCTGCGGGTCGATCATGCGCACCGACCAGGCCGAGGCGTTCGGGTTCCCCAACCCCATCATCGGCGTCGCCGGGTTCGCCGTGGTGCTCACCGTCGGCCTCGCCCTCTTCGCGGGGGCCACGTTCGCCCGCTGGTTCTGGCTCGGCCTGCAGGTCGGCGTCACGTTCGCCGTCGGGTTCGTGCACTGGTTGATCTTCCAGAGCCTGTACCGGATCGACGCCCTGTGCCCGTACTGCATGGTGGTGTGGGCGGTCACGATCCCCCTGTTCTGGTACGTCACCTTGCACAACGTCCGACAGGGACACCTCCGCCTGGGCGGGGTCGCTTCCCGGGTCGGGGCGGCTGCGGAGGAGTACCACGGCGTGGTCCTCACGGCGTGGTACCTCGTCATCGTCGGACTCGTCGGCCAGCGGTTCTGGGACTACTGGTCAACCCTTCTGGGCTGAACGGGACAACACATGGACGTCGACCGCTACGTGCCCCGCACCTGGCTCGCCCTCGCCGGTGCGTTCGCGTTCCTCGGAGCGGCCGTCACCTACTTCGTGATGGAGCGCGAGCAACGACCCCCGGGCGAGTCCTCCGCAGATGTCGGCTTCCTGCAGGACATGCTCGACCACCACGAGCAGGCACTCACCCTTTCGGTGTGGGAGCTGCAGAACGGAACCACCCCGACGGCCCAGACGTTCGCCCGGGAGGTGCTGCAGCAGCAGTCCTGGGAGATGGGTCAGATGCAGCGCCAGCTCGACGAGTGGGGCTACGCCCGCCAGGACCGCTCCGAGATGGCGATGGAATGGATGGGCATGGCGACCGCACCCGGAAAGATGCCGGGCCTGGCGAGCGACGCCGAGCTGAAGGCTCTCCGCGAGGCCGAGGGCGCCGAGGCGGACGCTTTGTTCATGGCGCTGCTGGAGGACCACCACCGAGGTGGCGTCTCCATGGCTGCAGCAGCTGCGGAGCAGGCGACGGATTCGTGGGTTCGCGAGTTGGCGGGCCGCATGGCCCGGAACCAGGCGATCGAGGTCAACGAAATGCAGGCCGCACGGACGCGCGCCGACCTGGACCCGGACCCCGACGGCTACGAGCCTGGCCCGTTCCCCGACCACGGGGACGGGGGCGAGATGTCCCAATCAGACGACATGGATCACTCCGACGGCTGAGCTCTGGTTTCCCTACAGGCTGGGGTCGGCCGGTTCCCGGCCGATCTCGAGCTCACACCCGTCCTGCATCGGCGGAGCCAGCTCGGCGAGCGCCTCGTCCGTTGCTTCGACCGCATCGGTGGGCGGGTCTGGGGCAGTGGTGTCCGCCGCCAGCGGGAGGTAGTCGAGGATCCAACCGGTGTCGGGTGCGGGCGTGCCCGGTGAACCCGCAATGGAGTCACGCACCTGCACGCGCACGACCTCGCCGGCCGCGTCGACCCATGCGTCGACGACGGGAACAGCTGTCTCCCCCTCGACCACGAAGCGGAACCCGTTCGCCAGGGTGCTGACCGGCGTGCGGATCGGGTCGATGGGTTGGGCGTCGCTGCGCTCGAGTGTCTCCGCCACGGTCGCGTTGCCGTCGGGCGGTGGGCCCGACGCTGCGACATACGACGTGAGGTCTGCGCCGAGGATCCGGGCGAGCTGGGGCCGGACCCGTTCCACGTCCTCGCGATCAATGCGGAACCATTCCGCGGTGTCGGGTTCGACGGAGAACAGCTCGGAGCTGAGGTAGACGGCGTCCGCCTCGACGATCGCCGTGCCTCGCCCTGCCGGGGTCTCCGCGGTGAGCCGCACGGTGCCATCCGGGAAGACGGCCCCGTTGAGCCGGCGGTTCGGCAGGACGCAATCGAGCACACCGGTACCCCGGGCGCGGTAGGCGAAGCGGAAGCCATCGCGGGGCTCAGCCAGGCGTGCGCTGAGCGCAGAAGCGTCGGCGCTGTCCTCACCACCACCCGGAGGGGACGGGGAGCACGACCCGGCAACGGTCATCAACGCCAGAAGCAGCACCAGGCTGCGGCCCCGCTGCCAGCGCCCGATGACCCTCGAGGCTTGGACGCCCCCAGCCCGAGCAGGCACCATTGGGAGATGGTACATGGTGTCGCAGGTGCGTCGGGTGGTGACCCGGTGTCGACATGATCGTCGCCACGGTGCTCATACTCGCAACCGCTGACGGCGAGCGAGCCGCAGCGAACAACGCCGCCGCCTTCGCTGCCTTCGTGCCCGTCGTGTTGTGGATTCTCGTCGCCGGGTTCCTGATCGTGCGCCGGCGACGTCGCCGCCTCGTCGAGGACCAGAGCGATGAGACGGACGAGGGCGAGTGAGGGACGAGCGGCCGGTCACCGCCGTGCTCGCCCAGGCTGCACCACCGGAGGAATCGGACGGGGCAGGGGGGGCACCGGGCATCGTCGCTGCGATCTTCTTGGCCGTGATCGTCGTCGCTGCTCTGACCGGACTGGTGCGATCGATCCTCCGGCAACGATCCGGGCCACCGCCGGACCGTAGGCGGCGGAAGCCGTAGTCAGAGCAGGACCAGCGCCGCGAACGTCGTGGCGTTGAAGCCGACGTGCACGGCGATCGCAGATCCCAGCCGCCCCGTCCTTACGACTGCGGCGGCGAACACGAGCCCGGCGGCGGTCAGCCCGGCGAACTGCAACGGTTGGAAATGCGTGGCCCCGAAGAAGACGGACGACCCGATCACGGCTGCAATCGTCCCCCAGCGCTCCCGGATCGTGCCCAGCAGCAGTCCTCGGAAGAACAGCTCCTCCACGACAGGGGCGACCAGCACTACGCCCACACCCATCAGCACGAGCAGGACGCCGTTGAAGTCAGCCAGCAGATCCTCAGCGGGAGCGGACAGGTCGTCCTCGTCGAACCACGAGCGGAACGGCAGGTAGAGGAGGGGGAGCAGCACCAGCTGCGTGGTCACGCCCAAGACGAGGCCACGGGCATCTGATGCATGGAGCTCGCTTCGGATCGCTCCCACGTACCTCGGAGCTCCCGGGCGCGATCGTGCGTAGGCCACAACCCCGACGAAGCCGGCCCAGAGGCCGACCTGGCCGCCGAGGATCGTGAGCGGACCGTCAGCGTCGAGGGTGACCAGCCCGACGATGCCACTAGCGATCCCGGCGGCAACGAGAGCGAGCAGGTAGCCAAGGAGGACCTCCGGCACCGACAACGGACGTGCCGGCCACGGTCCCCGATCCCCCGTCGCACTCGGGTGCCGTCGCTGCTGCCTGGCGCCATCTGGATCCTGGCTAGACGGCAACGATGGTCCCGGACATGAACAGGTGGGCGTCGCAGACGTACTCGTATTCGCCAGGTTCGGCGACGGTGAAGGTCAGCGTCTGGGTGACGACACCGTCCTCGAGCTCGGTCTTGGGGTCGTCGGGAGACTGGATGTGGAGGTTGTGCAGGACACCCTGGTCGCGGTTCTCGATCGTGGCGGTGACCTCCACCCCTGCCGGGACCACGATGCGGTCGACATCCCATCGCATGTTCTCGGCGACGATGGTGAACTCTTCGACTGGTTCCTCGGTCTCCGCTGTGGCGCCTTCTTCAGTCGACGCGTTGTCCCCGCATGCCACGAGCGCGGTCGCAACGACTGCGCCGGCTCCGAGGCGGAGGGCACGCCGCCGGGTCATGCGGCGTTCCGTCATGTACGCAAGCTCTCGGAAGTGGTTCATCTGCTACAGCGTGTACGACCTCGGCGTGGCGATACCAAACGAGGCCGGACAGCGTCACGGCCGGTACGACCAGTGCCACGGTTCCTGTGGGTGCACCTCGAGACCGTTCCAGCCGCTATTGGCCTCGAGGAACCGGTAGGCCTTCGAGCTGCGGTCGAGGATGAGCTCGCCCCCGGAGGTGAAGTCGACGGCGAGCCCGTACTCGTGGAGGGACTGGCCCACCTTCGCTGTCGGTGGGCTGCACGCTGACGCTGGCGAGTTGACCGGGTCCGGGCAGTTCTGCGCCCGCAGGCGCCGCTGAGCGGCACTGTCGCGGTACCCGCCGCCCTCGAGGGGGACGCCGGCGATTTCGGCCTCGGCCAGCAGGGTGCGGATGAACGGAGCCAGCCGCTCATGGACCACGATCCCATCGACGTTCTCCACGGCTGGAGGTCCGGTGACGCGCTCGCCCGGAACCGAGAGCCGAAACGGTGCACCGAGCTGCACGGGTGGGACGAAGTCGTCAGGGTCGAGCGAAACCGGTCGCGGTGCGCTCCCAGGCTGTGGCGTGCTGCCTGCGGACAGGACCGTTGGCGGGGCGGTGGTTGCCGGCGGTCGTGGTTGGGCGGCGCTGATGCCCGGGCCTTCCGCAGGAGGCCATCCGCCGGCTGCAAGGGCCGTGAGGGCGAGCACCAGTGCCCCGGCTGCTCCGGCGGTGCGGAGACGGGGGATGCCCGAGATCAGATTGGAGGCCACGTGCTTCACCTCGTCACGCAGTCGATCGCGAGTTGCCCTCGGTGCGGTCGGGGCACGAACATCTGGACGTGCGACACGCTGTCACACGGAGCTGCTCGTGGCGAGTCGACGGCTGTGCTGTCGCATCCGGGCGCGCCTCGTGAACCGCACCACCGCCGGTCTGCTCGCCGCCGTGGCGCTGGTCCTCGCGGGGTGGTTGGCCCTGTCCGCCGCCGGAGACAACGACACGGACGCCCCGACGGACGGCGCAGGGCCGTTGCCGCTGGCTGGGGTGTGCAACGCCCTCGTCGCCGCTCGGTCAGGCGATGTCGAGGATGCACGTGCGGTCTTCTTCGATGACGCCCACGACGGGCTCCACGACCTGGCTGCGCGCACTGCTGAGGTGGATCGGGCAGCGACTGCCGACCTGCTCCGAGCCAAGGAACGCATCGAGGCACTCATGGAGTCGAGCTCGGCCTCAGATCTGCAGACGGCTCTCGCCGACCTGGCGGATGCGACCGCAGCCGCCGCCCGAACCCTCGACCCGGAAGCAGCCACCTCGTGCCCATGACCCGACGATCCTGGATCTGTGTGTCCGTCGCCGCCCTCATCCTGGCGGGATGCGGCGGGGACTCGGACGACGACGCAGCCACGTCCCCCACGTCCGAGCCAGACCGGGGGGTCGTCGCCCAGGTCGCCAGCTACGAGCTCGTCGTCGACCGCGACCAGCGCTTCCTGGTCGGTTTGTTCAGCGACGAGGAGGGCATGGTCAGCCACGGAGCCGCCGAGCTGGCCTTCTCCTTCCTCGGCGAGGAGGGCAACATGCTCGACGAGCCGACGCCCGGCCCGGATGCGACGGCGACCTTCGTCCCTGTCCCGGGCTCGCCGGAGTCGACGCAGTCGGAATCGGCCGCGTTCACCTCGCCGTCCGAGGCACGTGGCGTCTACGGCGCCGAGGCGGTGCGCTTCGACCGAGCGGGCTTCTGGGAGGTCGCCGTCGACGTCGAGATCGACGGCATCCAGCATTCCGCCACGGCGGCGTTCAACGTCCGCGAGGAGAGCCTTGTGCCAGTCCCTGGGGATCCCGCACCGCGGACGCAGAACCTCCTGCCCGGCGATCCTGACGCACCGCCCGACGCCGTCGACTCGCGAGCGGAAGAGGACGGTACGGTCCCCGACCCGGAGCTCCACGAGGAGACCGTCGCTGCGGCGATCGCCGCAGGACGGCCGGTCATGGTCGTCGTGTCGACGCCCGTGTACTGCGTGAGCCGCTTCTGCGGCCCCATCACCGACACCGTGCAGGCGCTGGCCCAGGAGTACGGCGACCGGATGGACTTCGTGCACCTCGAGGTCTTCAAGGACTTCGAGGCCAACACCTTGAACAAGGCCGCCGTCGAATGGATCTGGCCCGACCGGCAGGGGGAGCCAGCGGAGCCCTGGGTCTTCCTCGTCGATGCGAGCGGTACCGTCATCGAGCGGTGGGACAACGTCGCCTCGGAGCGGAACCTCACCGAAGCGGTGCAAGCAGTCGTGGAAGGATCAGCGTGACGGCGCAGCGGCGCGGCATGGGTCAGCTCGAGGCCGAGGTGATGTCGATCCTGTGGGACTCCGACGACTGGCTCACACCGCGAGAGGTCCTGGCTCGACTGCAGAGCGATCCCCCGGTCGTGTACTCGACGGTGATGACGATCCTTCGTCGGCTGTGGAAGAAGGGGATCGTCGACCGGCGCACCGTCGGCAAGGCGTTCGCCTACCACCCGATGAAGGGCGAGGGCGAGCAGACAGCCGAGCGGATGACCGGGATCCTGGAGGCTGCTGACGACCCGGAGGCTGCGTTGATGCACTTCCTCGCCGGCCTCGATTCCCGACGCCGTCGCCATCTGCGCAAGCTCCTCGACGACGGCCCTCACCGGTGACCCTCTTGCTCCTGGCCTGCGGCCTCCTTGCCGTGGCCATGCCGGGCATCCGCCCCAAGCCCATGCTGGTCGCTGCACCGCGATGGTTCGTGCGACTCGCGGTGGCGTCGGTCGGCCTCGGGATGTTCGCAATCGTCGCTGCGCTCCTCCTCTCCACGTCTGTTGGCGCATTGCACCTCATGGTTGGAGGGGCCGTGACCCCGGTCGACCACCTCGCGCCAGAAGGGGTCTTCGGATCCGCGGCGGCCGCTGCTGCGGTCGTCTGGATCGTCGGTCGGTCCGCTGTCCTGGCGAGTCGAGCGGCGCGAGGCCATCGGGCCGCTCGGGTCGACGCGTGGTTGGGCAAGCACGAGACGGCCGGGGACCTCGAGGTCGTCATCATCCCTACCGATGCGTCCGTGGCCTACACCATCCCTGGTCGGCAACCACAGATCGTGATCTCGGAAGGTTTGCGCGCTCGGCTGTCCGCCGACGTGTTGCGCTTCGTGCTCGACCATGAGCGGGCGCATCTCCGAGGCAGGGACCGGTGGAACGCACTCCTGGCCACTGCCTTGGAGACGGCGTTCGTATTCGTTCCTGGGGCCGCGCGCACGGCGGCAGCGTTGCGCATCGGTCTCGAGCGAGCGGCCGATGAAGATGCTGCGGGCGGCCTGCTCACCCGGCGGCGAACGATCGCGCGAGGCATCAGCGCTGAAGGCGTGCGCGCACACATCGCCTGCGGCGCCGAGCTGTGGCAGTTCCGCAGCCGGAACCTCGTAGACCCCGCACCCCCGGCGCTTCCGGATCTGTCCCTCGCCGCCCTCGGCGTCACTGCGGTCTCGACCGTCGGCGTCTTGGTCGCACTGCACGCCTCGGCCGACTTCTCCCCCTATCTCGCCCTGCTGTGATCGAAGCGCTGCCGATGTTGTTCGCCCATCAGGGCGGCTGGGATGAAACCCTCTTCATCCTCGCCCCGGTCATTGTCTTTGCCCTGCTGCTCCTCCTCGCTCGGCGCCGGGTCGGTGACCTGGAGGACGAAAGCGCCGAGCACCGCGAGACCGAGGACGACTGAACCACGGACAGCAGGGCCAGGTTCACTCACATGGCGACGGGATCTATTCGGCTCCCGGCCGAGAACGGGACAGCTCGGACACGACCTTCAGCAAACCGTAGGGGTTGACGGGTTCGCCGCCTCCCGGGTGAATCTGGAAGTGGGTGTGGGGGGCTCCACCCTTGGCGTTCCCACTGTCGCCGACGTAGCCCACGAGCTGGCCGGCGTTCACGACGATCCCCTCGGCGATGCCCTCGGCATATGCCTGCATGTGCGCGTAGTAGTAGTACGTGCCGGACTGGCCCTTGAGCCACAGCTTTGTGCCACCGAGGACGTCGGTGCCGACACGGGTCAGGACTCCGCGCTCGACTGCGTAGACCGGCGTACCGAAGGGCGCCATGATGTCGACGCCCTGATGTCCGTGCTCGTACTCGGTACCGGTCATGCGTGGGTAGCCCCATGAATCGATGAAGCTGTAGGGCTCACCCAACGGGAACACGAAGCCGCGGATCACGATCTCCGAGCCGGCGCTGAAGACGGCGAGCTGGAACTTACGCTCGGTGTTGAGGCGCAGCGAGTCCTGGAGGGCGTCGCGCGCCGCGCGCAGCTCACGCCGGGTCCGGGCCACACCATCCAGCGCATCCAGCACGCCTCCGTCGATTACGGCCTTCGCTCTCGTCAGGTCGACCACTGACTGGCTGTCGGCCTCGGACACCGATGTCAGGAACACCTTGCGCATCTCGAGGACCGTGGCATCCTGGGAGGTCATGACGGTGTCGAGCTCTGCAGCGTTGCCGCGAACCACCGCATTGGCGATCCGCTCGCGGAAGCGGACCTCGGCCTCCCGCAGCTCCTGCACCTTCAGCTGCTGGGCGACGTCGAGGCGGGCGAGCTCCTGCTGGAGGGCGGCGAGGCGGTCGGCCAGCTGGTCGACCAGGTCGGCGGCGTCGGCGACCTCCACGGCGCTTTGCAGCACCTCGGCCTGGGCGACGCGCAGCTCCCGGCGGATGAGGCGCTCGGCGTCGGCGGCATCGACTGGCTCGCCGGGTGGCGGTGGGACGGTCTCCTCCGAAAGCGGGACCTCTTCGGGTGGGGAGTCTTCGTCACCTGCTTGCTCGGGCGGCACCGTGGTGGTGCTCTCCTGGGGCGGCGGAGGCTCCGAACCGGGCGGCGGGGGCAACAGCGTGGACGGCGGCGCCGTCGTGGCCGGTGTGGTGCTGGTCGACTCCGGCGGGGCGGTGGTCGTGGTCGGGCACGGATCCGACGTGACCGGGGCCGTCGTCGTCGTCGTGCAGTCGGGCGGCTCGGTCGCCGGCGGATCCCCTTGGGCCAGCGCCGGGGCGCCGAGGGCGACGACCAGCGCGGCGACCAGGACGCTGAGGGGCAGGGACAGGATGCGTGGCATCGACAGAGGTGCTCGTTCCGAGCCCGCCCAGGGCCGGTTGGGCTCGGTGAGCCTACCGGCCGGTCCGAACGGACCCTGCACCGCTGTCCCCGGACGCGTCGCCGCACATGGAGAATCGAGAAACCGAGGACGCTGAACTACGGGGGGAGGCGAAGTGCCTGGGTCACTCCCGACTTCCGTCCGGATTGGACCGGACGGACGCACCTCACGATTCGCCCGCCTCGTCCTCGCCGCCGAGGTGCTCGCCGTCGACGTCGCCGGTCTGGACCTGCCGAAGCAGGTCCTCGAGGGCGTCAGCCGTGACGCCACCTTCGATCTTGGTGAGGACGATCCCATCAGGACCGATCAGGTAGGACTCGGGGACCCCGGTCACGCCGTACTGCAGCGCGGTGCGTCCCTCCGGATCAGGGACGACCGGCCAGTCACCGCCGTTCTCGTCGAAGAAGTCACGCACCTGCTCGGGGCGGCTGTCGAACACGACCGACACGACCGACGCCCCGCCCTCCTCGCGCTGGCGGCGCTCGAACTCGACCAGCTCGGGGTGCTCGCGGATGCAGGGCACGCACCAAGTGGCAAAGAAGTTGACCACGACGAACTCGCCGCGCCGATCGGCCAGGTCGTAAGCCTCCCCGTCAATGGTCTCACCGCTTATGCCGGGCGCCGGCCGGCCGATGAGGGTGGACCGCACGCCGTCATCGTCGCCGCCGGTGGCGAGCACGCCGATGAACGCCGCGAGCACGACCAGCACGGCCCCGGCGATCCACGGTCCGATCCGGCGTCGCTCGCGCACGGGTGCGGTCACGACGCCGCGCCCACGAGTTCGGGGTCGGGTCGAGCGTCGGGGTCCTGGCCCGGTTCAGCGGTGCCACCGGGTGAGGACGTGGGCTCGGTCGGTCGGCGACGCTTGCCGGGGAAGGCCGCCAGCCCCGTGCCGAGCGCCATCACGCCGCCGCCGATCCACAGCCACGTGACCAGCGGCTGGATGACGACCCGGATGACCGCTGGGTCGCCTGGCTCCTCGGGCACGTCGAGCAGGGCGAGGAAGACGTCTTGGCGCAGGCCGGTCGACACCGACGGGGTGCCGATCGTCTGGCCGCCGAAGACGAACTCGTTGACTGCAGGTTCGTACACCCGACCGTCCACGCGGATGCGCGCCGCAATCGTCGTCTTCTCCGAATCCTCGCTCGTCTCGAGTCCCTCGAAGACCAGTGTGTGGCCTTCAACGGTCGCGGTCTCGCCCTCCTCCATCCGCAGCTCGATCTCGGAGGAATACGACTGGGAGGCAGCGAGGGCGACCGCGATGAGCACCACGCCGAGGTGCACGATCATGCCGCCGTTGGTCCGGCCGACGACGCCTCGCCAACCCTGGCGGCGAGATGCGAGGACGACCTGGCGGAGGGCAGCGCCGCCGGCGAACGCGCCGAGCCCGAAGGCGAGGACTGGGGCCAGGCCTCGCGCCCCGGCGAGCACGGTGCCTACGACCGTCACCGTCGCAGCGACAGCGGGCCAGAACAGCCGGACCCGCAGCAGCTCCTGGGAGGCCTTGCGCCACGGCAGCACCGGGGCGATCGCCATCAGGAACAGCAGCAGCATGCCGAGCGGCATGGTCATCCGGTTGAAGTAGGGCACGCCGACCGAGAGCTGATCCCCGTTGGCCGCCTCGACCACCAGGGGGAAGACGGTGCCCAGCAGCACCACGAAGGCGAACGCAGCGAACAACACGTTGTTGGCGAGGAACGACCCCTCCCGAGAGATCGGCGAGTCCATGCTGCCCGGCGCCCGCAAGCGATCGCCCCGCCACCCGATCAGGCCGACGGCGACGACGACGACCAGGCTGAAGAAGCCGAGCAGCCAGGGACCGATCTGAGACTCGCTGAAGGCGTGCACCGAGTCGATGACCCCGGAGCGGGTGAGGAACGTGCCGAGGATCGTGAGCGCGAACGTGGCGCACAGCAACGAGATGTTCCAGACCCGCAACATCCCGCGACGCTCTTGGACCATCACCGAGTGCAGGTACGCCGTGCCGGTCAGCCACGGCAGCAACGACGCGTTCTCCACCGGATCCCACGCCCAGTAGCCACCCCACCCCAGCACCTCATAGGACCACCAGGCCCCGAGCATGATCCCGACGGTGAGGAAGCCCCAGGCGAACAACGTCCAGCGACGGGTGGCCAGCAGCCAACCCTCCCCCACCCGCCCCGTGACCAGCGCCGCGATCGCGAAGGCGAACGGCACGGTGAAGCCCACGTAGCCGAGGTAGAGCATCGGCGGGTGGAACGCCATGAGGATGTGGTTCTGCAGCAGCGGGTTCGGGCCCGGCCCGTCGAGCGGGACCGGGCTCACCGTGGTGAACGGGTTGGCAGGGCCCAGCAGGAGGCCGAAGAAGAAGACCCCGACCACCAGCATCGTGACGAGGGCCCAGCCGACGAGGGGATCTGTGAGGCGAGCGCGGAACTTAGACGCGATGAGGGCGGTGTATCCGGCGAGCACGAGCGCCCACAGAAGGATCGAGCCCTCAAGCGCACCCCACATCGTGGCAACGTTGAAGAGCGCTGGCGTGCGGGTCGAGCCGTTGTTCGCCACATACTCCAGCGAGAAGTCGCGCGTGATGAGCGCCCGCTCCATGGCGAACGTGGCAAGCACGGCCCCACCGAGCGCGAGGAAGGCGTAGGTGCGGCCGGTGCGGGTGAGCGCGGCGCGCTCGCTTCGGAGCCCCACGACCATGGTGACCGTGCCGGCCACGCATGCGATGAGGCCGAGGGTGACCCCGGCAGTGCCCAGGGCAGCGTTCATTGGAGCGAGCTCCTCTTGTCAGAGGCTCGCACGTCTCCTCCTGGAGTGTGCCGTGGAGCCTTCGTATGGTTGGCGAAGCCCTTCACGTGAGTTTCACCCGGTCCCGGTACCCCAAGAGCCGTAGGGCGTTCGCGACCACGACCAGCGTGGAGCCCTCGTGGAAGACGACGGCCGGACCGATGCCCACGTAGCCGACGAGGGTGGCAGGGATGAGGAAGACGACCATGCCGAGGCTGAGGTAGAGGTTCTGGCGGATGATCCCGCTCGCCTTCTGGCTCAAGCCGATCACCACGGGGAGCTTGGCCAGTTCGTCGCCCATGAGCGCGATGTCGGCTGTCTCGAGGGCGACGTCGGAACCCGCGGCACCCATGGCGATGCCGACGGTGGCGTGGGCCAAGGCGGGCGCATCGTTCACGCCGTCGCCGACCATGGCGACCTTGCCCTCCTCGTTCCGTAGCCGCTCAACGGCCGCGACCTTGTCCTCGGGCATGAGGTCGCCCCAGGCGTCGGTGAGGCCGACCTCTCGGGCGATCGAGTCCGCGACCAGTTGGTGGTCGCCCGACAGCATGATCGACCGGCGGATGCCGACGCCCTCGAGGGCGGCGATGGTGGCCCGGGCGGAGGCGCGGGGCGTGTCCATCACGCCGAGGACGCCGAGGAACCGGTCGCCGTGCTTGACCACCATGATCGTTCGGCCCGCGGCCTGCAGCTGGTCGACCTCGGCCAGCAGCGCAGGCTGGACACCGCCGCTGCCGTCGAAGAGACCAACCTTGCCGATGAGCACCTCGGCGCCGTCCACCGTCGCGCGGACGCCCTTTCCGGTCACGGCGGTGACGTCGGTCGCCGCCGGTGGGGTGCGCTCGGCGAGCCGCTCGGTCCCGTCCCGGACGATGGCGGTCGCCAGAGGGTGGTCGCTGCGCACCTCAACTGCGACGGCGATCGCGAGCAGCTGCTGCTCGTCGACACCCGCAGCAGGGACGACGTCGGTGAGCCGGGGCCGCCCTTCCGTGAGGGTGCCCGTCTTGTCGAAGGCGACCGCCCGCAGCGTCCCGAGGTTCTCGAGCGGTCCGCCGCCCTTGACGAGCACGCCCAACTGGCCCGCCCGGGCGACCGCTGCCAGCACCGCCGACGGGGTGGCGATCGCCAGCGCACAGGGGCTGGCCGCGACGAGCACAGCCATCGCCCGGTAGAACGACTCTGCCCACGACCCGCCGAGGAGCGGGCCGGCGAACAGGACGACGACGACCAGGACGAGCACGGCGGGCACGAAGATCCGCTCGAACCGGTCGGTGAACCGTTGGGTCGGCGACGCCTGGGTCTCAGCCTCGCGAACCATCGTGGCCAGCTTCGAGAGCGTCGATTCGCTCGACAACCGCGTGACCTGGAGATCGAGCCCACCGGCGCCGTTGATCGTGCCGGAGAAGAGCCGTGACGTCGCCGGCACCTTGTCGGGCGCGGCGGCCGCGTTCGCAGGGTCGCTGACCGGCACCTTGTCCACCGGGATGCTCTCGCCGGTGAGCGGCGCCTGGTTCACGCTGCTGGTGCCGGCCAGCACGAAGCCATCAGCGGGGATCCGCTCGTTCGGCTTGACGACCACGGTGTCGCCGACGACCAGCTCGGCGACGGGGACCTCGCGCTCCCCATCGGGACGTCGCACGACGGCGGTGTCGGGGGCGAGCTCGGCGAGAGCCTCGATGGCCTTCCGGGCCCGTCCCATGGCGTAGCCCTCGAGGGCATGGCCGGTGCTGAACAGTGCGAGCAGGAGCGCTCCCTCCTCCCACTTGCCGAGCCCCCACGCGCCGGTCGCTGCGACGAGCATGAGGAAGTCGATCTCGAAGCGGCGGCTCCGCACGCTCTCGTACGCCTCGCGCAGCGTGAAGTAGCCGCCGAACAAGCCCGAGGCGATGAACAGCGGCGTGAGGACACCATCGCCGACATCGGTGGTGAGCTCGAGGACGAACCCGATGGTCCACAGCACGGCGGAGGTGAACGCAAAGACCAGCTCGCTGCGCTCGCCGAAGGGGCCGCCGTGGTCGTGCTCGCCGCGACCGTGATCGTGGCCTTCATGCTCGTCGCGGTCAGCACCCGAGGTCTGCACGCCGTGCTCGGCGAGGACCCCGCGCAGCCGCACCTCCCCGAGCTGCCGACGATCGAACTCCACGCGCACCAGTCCGCCGGTGACCTCGGCCTCCATGACACCGGCTTCGCGGCGCAGGGAATCGGCGACCGTGCGCGCCTTGCGAGCATGGCCGATGCCGGTGACGGTCCAGAGGACGTGGGCGAACTGCTCGGTGATCTTGGCGCCACCCGCTTCGGCCAACCCCCGGATCCGGGCGACGTTGGTCGTGGCCGGGTCGTAGTGCAGACAGAGCCGGGCGGGGGTGCCGTCGGCTGCTTCGACCACGTGGACGTCCTTCAAGCCCGGGACGCCGGTCAGGGTCTCGGTGAGGCGCTGGACGCATCGATCCCGCCCGTCGAGGGCGTCAGGGAGGAGCAACGGCAGGTCGAGCACCACATTGTCGGTCATCGTCCGTCCGGCCCATGACTCACGTGCTCGATGCTCAGCTCGAGCACGAGGCGGACGTGGTCGTCGTCCAGTCGGTAGAAGACTTGCCGCCCTGCCCGGCGGGGGCGCACGACGCCGGCGTTGCGCAGCAGTCGCAGCGAGTGCGACACCGGCGACTCGGCCATGTCCACCACTGCCGCAAGGTCGCACACGCAGAGCTCACCGGCATGGGCCAAAGCGTCGAGCATCCGCACCCGCCCGGGATCACCCAGCAACTTGAACAGGCTGGCGACATCGCCGGCGGCATCGCCGTCGACGCCTTGGGCGCGAGTCGTGGCGACGCGTTCGGCGTCGATCACACGGGTCGGGCAGGTGTGGTCTTCGGGAGCGGCGAGCTCCGTCTCCTGGGTCGTCTCGACGGTCATCTGAACGACTGTACTGACGGCGAGGTGTCTGGCACCGCTTGACCCCCGACGCCTTCGTTCCCACCGCAGGTCATAGGCCGCCCTGTAGCGTCGCTCCGCTATGGGGAAGGCCTCGTCCAACAAGAAGGTCGCACGCGCCGCGAAGGCTGGTGGCGGCCGCGCTCGCGCTGCGGGCGAGCGGAACATCCTTTTCCCGACGATGCTCGCCGCCGTGGTGATCCTCGGCACGTTGCTCGTCGTGTACGCCCGGGACGAGCGTTCCGCCGAAGCCCTCGCCGCGCCTCTGTCCAACGAGGATCACTGGCACGCCGCCTACGGCGTCTACGTGTGCGATGCGCTGGTCCCAGACATACCTGAGTTCATCGCCCCGCAGAACGGCGGCAACCACACCCACGGCGACGGCTTGTTCCACATCCACCCGTTCTCACCTGCCCGGGCCGGTGAGAACGCCACGCTCGTCAGCTGGTTCGAGGATGCAGGCGCCGTGCTGGGGGGAGGAGACCGGCTCGAGGACGACCGGCTCGGCGTGCCCGGTGGAGAGACGTACGTCGAGGGGGAGAGCAGCTGTGACGGCGTCGAGGGCGAGCCGATCGTCCAGGTGGCCGTCTGGGACACTGCGTTCGCCGCTGCCGAGGACGAGGAGCCCGACCGGGTAGTGACAGAGGACTTCGAGTCCATTCGCTTCGAAGACGACGGCATGGCGTTCACCATCGCCTTCGCACCGGAGGGAGCGGACCTGCCGGCTCCCACCAGCTTGGAGGACCTCGCTGGGGTCGGCTCCGACCTGGGCGTGGATCCTGCCGATGTCCCCGGGAACACGCCGTCCGAGCCGGGTGACGAGGGCACAACCGAGATCGACAGCACGCCCGAGGAGGACGAGGCAGAGGGCGGGGCGACCACGAGTTCGTCGGCCCCAGCCCCTGACCCCGAGCCGTGAAGGCGGTTTCTAGGTCAGCAAGACTCCATTTCTGAAGGCAGCTTCCATCGGCTTCCGTGGAACCCGGAAGCCGTGCCCCTGATTCCGCAGCCCGCGCCGTTCACGACGCACTAAGACCGGCGGATACCGGTCGACGCAGCAGGTTCCGCTGGAGGTCGCGAGCGGCCTGCGATCACGACAGGGACCGGGCGGTCCTCGGGAACCGTGCACGGGTGGTTCGCCGCCGGCGGCGGGCGTACCAGATGGCGGCGGGGGCGAGCGCAACGAGGCCCGCAGCGCCGAAGAGCGCGGTGCCTACGGCGGTGAACAGCCCGGTCGCGGCCAGGAGGGCGAGGAGCGGCCCGATGCAGCAGGCGACGCAGGCGGCAGCGCCGAGCCCGAGGATGCTGAGGGGCTTGGGGGCCTTGCTGGTCACCGGCGGTCTCCGAAGATGGTGGCCAGGAGGTCCTGGCCGTCGGTGGGTGCGGTGACCTCGAGGGCCAGGCCGCGCTGGTCGATGGTGATGGCGAAGGAGAAGAACGGGCAGCAGGTCTGCTCGGCTTCGACGAGCCGGGCGAGCTCGGCGAGGCCGCTACGGCCGGCCAGCTCCAGGCGCAGGCCCCCGGGGACTGAAGCACGAGCGGTCACCGTGCTGAGGACGTGCTGCCAGTCGTCGATGCGTGCGGCCATGTCGGTGCCGGACAGGGAGCAGGCCACCGGCACGTCGCTGGACGCACCGGCACCAGTCGACCGGCCGAGCACCACGGCATCGTCACCCCCTCCGCAGCCGCAACCGGTCCCGCAACCACCACCGCCGACCTTCTCTGCACTCACGGTGGTGCACCCGCAGGAGTCGTCGCAGGGCCCGTCGAGGGGGCGGCCGGCGAGGGCGTCGGCGGTCGCTCGGAGCTGAGTGGCGAACGCCGCCTGCTCGGCGAGGTGGACCTCGACCTCGGCGACCTTGCCGCGCACAAGCGCCCGCAGGCGGTGCTTCACCGGTCCGCACTCGTCGCTGTCCCACGCCCGCACCAGCTCGGTGGTCTCCTCGAGCGTGCAGCCGAGGTCCTTGGCGCGGGCGATCAGGCGGAGTCGCTCCAGGTCCCGGTCGCTGTAGAGCCGGTAGCCGGCCGGTGTGCGCTCCGGGGCGTCGAGGACGCCGGCCTGCTCGTAGTAGCGCAGCGTGCTCGCACTGAACCCGCTGCGCTCGGCGACTTCTGCGATCCGGTACCGGGCCGGCGGGGTCTCGGTGGTGGTCATGACCGAACCGTAAACCCTCGACCCGACTCGAAGGTCAAGTGCGATCTTCTCGACCTGCCAGGGTGACGGCTGTGACCCGCTGGCAGGTGCCCATCGTCCTCGCCTCCGTCGCGATCGGCACCGCCATCGGCCTGCTCCTCGACCTCGGCGACGCACCCGAGACCCTCGTCGTCCCCGCTCTCATTGGCCTGCTCGCCATCACCTTCGCTGGTATCAACGGGCGCGCCGTGACCACCGGCATCCGCCCCCACCCCACCGTTGCGGCCGCCAGCCTCGGCATCAACTTCCTGTGGACCCCGCTCCTCGCCGGAGCGCTCGGCTGGCTGCTCCTGTCCGGCCAACCCGACCTACGTCTGGGGCTCGTGATGCTCCTCGTCACCCCGTGCACCGACTGGTACCTCGTCTTCACCGGCACCGCCCGCGGCAACGTCGCCCTCGCCGCCTCCCTGCTCCCACCCAACCTCATCCTCCAGCTCCTGCTGCTCCCCCTCTTCGTCACCGCCCTCACCGGCGCTGCCGGCGACATCCCCCTCGGCGACCTCGCCGGCAGCGTCGCCCTCGTCCTCGGCATCCCCCTCGCCCTCGCCGCACTCGCCCGGCTCGTCGCCGCACGGACCAACGCCCACGACCGCCTCGACCGAACCCTCGAACGGGCACAACCGGTCGGCCTCGCACTGCCCGCCATCGCCATCGCCGCGATCTTCGCCACCCACGCCCGCGTCGTCACCGACAACCCCGACGCCTTCGTCCGCCTCCTCGCCCCCCTCGCCGTCTTCTTCGCCCTCAACTACGCGATCGCCGCAGGCACCGCCCGCGCCCTCCAGCTCCGACACGCCGAGCACGTCACCCTCACCATGACCACCCTCGCCCGCAACTCCCCCGTCGCGCTCGCCATCGCCACCGCCGCCTTCCCAGACCGCCCCCTCGTCGCCGTCGCCCTCGTCGTCGGGCCACTCGTCGAACTCCCAGTCCTCGCCCTCACCGCCAACGGACTCCTTCGGCGGGGCATGCCACCGACGTCCGCGGAGCGGACATGACGTTCCAGATCGAGCGCGATGCGGCCTGGAGGCGGACAAAGCTGCCTTCCAAGGGCTCTCGCAGACTTCGTCTCTTGGCGACCAGGTCGTCGACGGTGACGAAGCGCTTCCAGCCCTGCGCGGTTCCGAGCAGCCAATGATGCGAGCCGAACCCAACCGGTGAGTACTCCGCTCTGTCGGCTTCGGCCGTCCATAGATCGGTGACGAACTCCAGGACTGTCCGGTCAGAGATCGTGGCCGGCCGGGTGAGCACGGACCGACGCTATGGACCGACCACACTCTGCCGGCACCAGATATCGCCGCAACCGATCACCCGATCGCGCGGGCCTCGCTGCGCTGGAGATCGGCGCTTCTGGCACCAGCGGGGGGCGGCAGTAGCGATTCGGTCGCCCCGCCTGTCGTCTCCGCTGACCCTTCGCACCGTCGCCCTTCGTCCAGGACCTCCCGCACCGCGGCATGCGCTGCTCTACGACACCCAACTCCACCAACACGCCGGCCTCCGCCGAGATCCAGACGCGCCACGAGCGCGCCTCGACGAGGCAGGAGACACCCGCAGACCTCGAGCTCAACCGCCGGGAGTGTCAGCCACGTACCGGACCAACTGTCGCCCACGTACCGGATTGCGTCCCGAAAGAGTCACCCACCTACCGGAGCCACGCTGTCCACCCTGAACCGGGCCAGCAAACGCATTCCGGCCCATCCGTTAGAAATTCCGTTAGAAGATCACCCCGACAGCAGAAGAGCCGGTGCTGCTGCACCGGCTCTGACCTGCGGTTTCGTTGGTGGCGGGGGCAGGATTTGAACCTGCGACCTTCGGGTTATGAGTTCGACGTACCGCCTGTCGGTCCATCCCGCTCCGTGCCGTTCAGTACCTCTGAACTGGGGTTTCGCGAGATCGCCGTACCTTCTTGTACCCCGGCGTCACCGCCTGTGGCAACTGATCCGGTAGAAGGCCCGATAGAAGAACAGGTCGGGCCCAGCACTTCGATTCGACTTCGTAGGCCAGGTGATCGTCCCACGCCATGCAGTGGCTCCTTGGGTTCGGGGCCCCAGGTCTTGCAGGCGTCGTCTCCGGCCGTCCGAGCTGAGGCTGGGGTGCCTTCGCTATGAAAGGTGCCACATCGGCGTGTAGGGCCCGGCCTTGGCTGTCCAGTTGAGGACTGTGAGGATCCCGGTTGCGTTGGCCCACCAGCCGATGGCAACAGCGAGTTCGACCGGGCATGCGAGGAAGAGATCGACGGCGTCGATCTCGCCTCGGTCGCAGAGCCGAGTGGCCAAGTCTGCGATCTGACAGGCCCATGCGTTGCAGTTTGCAGGTTCGTCGAGCGCCGATCGGCCGGAACCTCCTGGTGGCACGAGTTCGATCCGCTCGCGGTAGCGGTTACCTGAGGCGATGTAGTCATTCACTCCAGCTTCGGTAGCCCGCGTGACTGCGACTTCGATGGCGGCGCGGCCAGCGGTGATGGGGCCTCTGCTGTGGCGGTTCTCCACAAGCTCCGTCGAGCTAGCGACATCGCGGCTGATGACGTAGCGCTCGTCGGATCGGTCCATCCGTAGTGTGCAGCCGGTCGGTTCAGCGAATGCGTGTCCCAACGCCGCAGCGGCTGGTAGGTGAGCCTTGACGGCGAGCAGGATCTCGGTCGCTCCGTAGGCGGACTTCAGCGCGCCGGTCGATATCGACAGGGCCGATCGAAGCCGGTCCTGGTCAGACGCCTGCAAGGTGGGGCCCGTGAATCTGTGGCGCCAGTCCAGGTTGAGGACCGCTTGGTCCCGCATGGGTGCTGTGTCGTCGTAGGTCACGAGCCGAACGCTGGGCTTCCGTCCAGAATCGCGAGCGGCGCGCACCTCAGCTTGCGCGCAGCGGCCCGCAATCGTGATGGCAGCGGACTCCGCGTCGTCCCCCTTGCCGACGACGTGGCCGTTGTTCTCGCCGACTTCGATGCCGAACGTACTGATTCTGTCGGTGGCTTCTTCCGGGCTCATCCCGTCGAAGATCGGGATGATGCGGAGATCCCGCTTCCGTGCGGCTCGAGAGAGAGCGGGGAGTTCGACCTTTTCGACGTAGTCGGAGTTGAGGATGTCGGCGTTCACCCACAGAATGGCGCTGGTGCACCGCTCAAGTTCGGCCTCGATGTCGTCGGTTGTGCGGGCACCGACGTTGAGGTCTTCGACGTCACGCCATGGTGTGACGCCATGTTCTCGCAGCGCGTATACGAGTGCGGCGCGGTCGTCGCGGCTCTTCGAGTAGCTGATGAACGCGGTCATGGGGACTCGGCCGGTAGGTCGTCGGGCAGGTCGCCGGCTACCGACAGCGTGGCCGAAGTGAATCGACTGTCGGTGGTCGAGAATGCCCGGACGTCTCCCGGACCTGTGGTTGATGGGTGGACGAGTAGCAAGAGCGGGGCGTGGAACTGACTGGCCTCAGCCCCGGCAAGGACGAGCATCGTGCCGATATCGGCTGGGCTGGGTTCGGCGCCGTCCGGGTGACTGTGCCACTCGCCCAGGTAGCCGAGTCGATGGTCGTGTCTGGTGGCCTCGGCCACGACTTCGGGAACCCGGCCTTCGCTGATCGTGAATGAGCGGTCGGTCGCATGTTGGTCCGGTACTTCGATGGCCTCCGCGATGAGCGGGCGTCCATCGACCAGGCAACCGATCAACACACCGCCCGTCTCGTCCGGGAGGGCGGCTTGGCTGAGCTCGAGCATGGCCTGTCGCGCGGTCTCCGTTAGGTCGACGACGGTGGGCATGTCCTCGTTTCGGAGCCGGCCGACCCGGTCGAAGGGCGGTTCGCCCGGACGAAGAATCTCAATCAGCTCATCGGCGTGCTCGTACCTGCCGACGAGAAGGTCGATGGCAACCTCCGATGCGAGTGTCGCCGCGTGAGAAACCGCCACCGGGGGCGCATTGTGCACGAACGCCAGGCAGCCGATCTCCGTGCCGACGTACTCGGTCTCGTCGTCAAGTGGGGTGATCTCGGGGTAGCGGTCCAGATGTCGCCGGAGCGAGATTGGCGTGTCGTCGCTAAGGGCCTGTCGTCGAATCCGTGCGATGGCTCCGCCACGAAATAAGGCGGCCGATATGAGTGCTCGGCCGGCGTCGTGAGCGACTCGGCCGAGTAGCTCCGCAAAGCCGGCATGTCCGGTGGCGTCGATTGTGACGTCGGCCGAGTTGAGGATGTCGCCTAGATGGCTCGGTTGCCATACGACTCCAGTGACGGGCTCGACATCAACCCATGGGTACTGAGTCAGAAGCTGGTGCAGCGCGTCGGTCTTGGCCGTACCCGCCGGCGTTCCCGGAGGCGCAGCGTGACGGATCAGGTTCGCTGGCCAGAGGAGGTCGTAGTCGATTAGTCGGAGCCGGCCGATCCCGGCACGTGCCAGTTGATCGGCGATGTGTGAGCCGATGGCGCCGGCACCGATCAGAACGACCGATCGGTCCTCGAGGAGCTTGGCGTCCGGTCCTGCCCTCAGGAGGAGCGCGTCTCGTCCGGACGGACGCAGGACGACAAGGCGGTCGGTGCGTTCTCCGTCGTCTTCGAGATTCGAGAGGATTGCGGTGGCGACAAGGCCGGCATTGTTCGGCCAGACGAGCGCGTACATGACAACTGGTCGGTTCCGGAGATCGCGGTCGAGGCGATCGCGTTGAGTCTCAGTGAGGAACGCACGCAGTTCTTCGACCGTACGAGGAGGGTGGGGCACCGCAGCGCGGTACATCCATCGGCCGCGCACCGCACGGTGGTCCTCGATTCCTGCTGGTAGTCGAGAGGTCTTGCGAAAGGCTCCTCGGAGGAGCTCGTAGACAACGACGGGACTCCGCCGACCGTCGGGTGAGACGGCGTCAGCGAACTGGAACTCAGCGTGGCCACCGTCTGCGGGTTCAGCTCCGACGATCGCGTCGAGGTCCACCAAGCCGGCAAGTCGCTCGCACTCCTGTTGCCAGTAGATCTCGGGATTGCGCGCGTTCTCCACGTGTTCGAATCCGAGCCTGGCCTGTTCGGCCCACTCGTCGATTCGTTCGAGGATTCCGTCAAGGGTTACCCACCGCTGGCTTGCATCCTCGCCGTGCCAGATGCAGAGCCGCTCCTGGTCGGCATGCCAAGCCGAGATTCCCGGGACGTGAACGAGTGGGGACAAGAACGGCCACGCTGGTCGGATGATGATGCTCATCCGGTCTGAGTCGGTGTGTCCTTGGTCGATCAGCGACTGGCGTGTCGGTCCTTCCCAGGTGGCTGTGTCCACGCGCTCGAATCCGGACGCCTCGAGCTCCTCGATGAACCCACGAAGTGCCTCGGGGTCGGCCGCCTCGTCGAAAGGAGGCTCATGTTGCACCGAAGGACCTCTCGGCGGTTCCTCCGATGGCGGTGTTCACGGCCGCCGCACCCATCGCTGCTCCGGTCCCCCGGCATCCATCTGGGAGTGGGAACACGTCATCGAAGCATTGGTTGCCGCCGAACACCTGCCTCCAGTAGATAGCCGCTTGGCACAGGCTCGACTCGCGCACCGCACGGCTCGCGGTGCTTGCAACTGCCTCCAAGACCTGCGTCGCCGCGGAGAGCTCGGAGGATGAGGGCATCGGCTCGTACCGGTGCCCGAGGACCGGATCACATACCGGCTGGCTGTCCAGGGCCCGCATGCGGCTAGCGATATGGCTGAGCGCGGACGCGGTGATGTCAGCCCACGAGTCTCCGTCGATCGAGCCGTTCTTGAAGCCCTCGTAGAGAATGAACTCGTAGAAGAGCGAGGACGGCTTCGTGTCGGGAAGATGGTGCGCCTTCACTTGCTTGATGGCCTTCACGGTCCTCACGTAGGCGCCGATGCCACCGATCAACGGTGCGCGGTTTCGACGCTGCGTTCGTTCCGTGAGTTCAACGGGATCTGTCAGGCGCCACTGCCCCGTGCGGTACCGCTCCCCCGTTGCTGCGTGCCGACCGATCTCGGGAATGCCGTAGTGGCCGTCCCAACCGACCGCAGGCACCACATCGACGGAGAACTCGAAGCCAAGCTCTTGACGCTGACTCAGGACGCGTTCGACCCGTACGGAGGCCCAGCGGTATTCGGCGGCGGCCGCACGGATGTGTTGCTCACCGGGCAGACGCTCGGGGCTGAAGTCGATCTTGAACGACCGGGGTTGTGGCGTGAGCCGGCCTTGGTCGTCGAACCTACGCAGGGCGCTGCCGAACATGTCGTAGGCGTCACCGGGCGTGATCGTGTCGGTGGTGTCAGATAGACGTCCGAAGACGTCGACGTCCTTGCCGGGCCAGATCGAGACTCGTCGCGCGTAGCTGCCGATGAGGATGTCGTTGAGGCCGTGGGCGCGGAGGTGAGGATCAGCCCGCAGCACCGAGCGCACCTCGAGGTGAGCGGCAATCGCGATGAGGGCTCGATCGCCGAGAGAGATGCGCCGCTGGGTCGTGCCGAACTGCTGCGGAAGTTCGTGTTTTGCCATCAGATCACTCGCTGCTCAGTTGAAGGTCACGGCGATGGACACCGGGTGCCGGCGAGATACGACCGGTGTAATTCCATTGCTGTGAGTATCGCGCGGGCCGCGGTTCGAGTAAAGCAGATAGTTCGAATATTGCGAATCCTCGCTGTCCGTGCGACACTGGTCCCCGAGCGGCAGATCCGTCGCTGGTAGACCAACGCTACGAAGGAGGTGTGACAGTGAGTTCCGCAGGAATCGCCGAAGTCGAGCTTCCCGACGCGTCCGTCGCCGAAGAGGCCGCCGAAGCTCTCGAGCAGATCCGCGCCTTCATCGCAGCCCACCCCACACCCACGCCGACGGTCCAGTTGTGCGCCGATGACCCCGGCGAAGAGCCCACACGGATCACGGTCCCTTCGGTAGTGATGCGGTTCCTTACCGACGTGCTCGCGCAGCTCGCCAACGGCAACGCCGTCACCGTCGCCCCCATCCACGCCGAACTCACCACCCAGCAAGCCGCGGACCTGCTCAACGTGTCACGCCCCTTCCTGATCAAGTTGCTCGATGAGGAGCGCGCCATCCCCTACCGGCGGGTCGGGAACCGGCGCAAGGTCTTGCTCTCCGATGTCCTGGACTACAAGCGCCGGGACGATGCACTACGCCGCGAGATCCTCGACGAGCTGACCCGCGAAGCCCAGGACGCCGGCATCGAGTACTGAGCGGAAGGCGCTGGGACTTGGCCTTCACCGTCGTCTACGACGCCAGCGTCCTCCACCCCGCCAGCGTCCGAGATCTCCTCGTCCGGCTCGCACAGACCGGGCTGTTTCGCGCCCGGTGGAGCAACCAGATCCTCGACGAGATGGTCAACAGCGTCCTGCGCCGTCAGCCCGACCTCGATCCGGCTCGCCTCGCACGCACTAGAGACCTGATGTGCAGGGCGGTCGCAGACTGCATGGTCGAGGACTTCGACCCTCTCATCGAGGGCCTCGATCTACCGGATCCTGACGACCGTCACGTGCTCGCTGCCGCGATCAAGTGCCACGCGCAAGTCATCGTGACCGAGAACCTCCGTGACTTCCCGGACACCGTTCTCGACCCCTACGGCATCGAGGCCCAGCGTGCCGACGAGTTCGTGTTGCACGTCATCGAGCTCGCGCCGGCGGCGGTCGCCGCCGTGCTGCAACGCCAGGCCGATGCGCTCGTCAACCCACCGCAATCACTCGACGAGCTGCTCGATCGACTGCGAAGCAACGGCCTCGATCGGGCGGTGGCCGCCCTCGGGGACCACCTGTAGACGACCCTTCTCGTCGCGACCGCGAGGGAGTCCGGCGGCACCCGCCAGCACCTCACGACTTCCTCTCGTTGGCTCAGAATGCGCGTGGTAGGTCTCACGTCACTTGTAGATCAGCGATCTCCGGCCCACGGATACGTTCCAAGTGCCACGATCGAGATATGGCTGAGGCCGAACGGTCGGAAGAAGCCCCTCGCTTCGACGAGGCCTACGGCGACCACCCATACGTCTCCCCTCGGATGGCACTCCAACTGTGGACCGGCGCGCAGTTCTGCGGGGACACGTGGCGTCTCACCGATGGCGACGTCGAACCCCTATTGCACGAGCTCCCGCCTATCGCCCATCGGTGGGCGACCGGCGCATGGCTGGATCGCTTCATCAGGTCGTTCGCCTTGATCGAGGAGCGGCTGGCGGCCGGCGACGTGAACGAGTTCAGCCTGACTCGATGCACGGGCGAGGAGATGGCCCTTCATCTCGTCATCGATCATGCAGAGGCCGACTTCGAGAGCGGCATCGACTCGTCAGGCGGCGAGTTCGACCGGCTGCCCTCTCGTGGCGACGCAGACCACGACTTCGACTTGATGCGAGACGTACTTCTCCGCGACCTCGACGTCCTCATGCTGTTCGACATGAGCATGGACGGGATCGAGGACCCGGAAAGTGAACTCGCCAGGATCGAGGGGACTGCCAACCTCCACCCGGATCAGTGGTTCCTGCCGTTCGACGACGCGCCCGAGGACGAGTAGCTCGTCAGACGGCCGAGCGATGCCGGCTGGCGCCGATGGCGGCTGACAGCGCGGTCACCGCGCCGTCCAGTAGATAGGGGGCAGAGTCAGCAAAGGTGAGCTCGAGGCGCCGAGCCTCGCAACTCGAGGAGGTGATGGCGGAGTACCAGACAGACCGCCAGGCGTCTTGATGCCAGACCAGCAACCGGTCTGTCGTGGCCAAGACGGTCAGCGGACCGAGCGGTCGCCAGCGGGGCGCCGCCTGCGCCTCGGCTGCTCTGCGTGCGCTTCGGTTGCGAATCGCCGAACCGATGCCGGTGAGCACGAACAGAAGTGGGCCTCCGACCATCAAGGTGTTGCGCTCGAAAGGCACCTCGACCGACTCATAGCGCCAGCCGTGAGCGGCGACGGGGTCAGTCACGAGTCGCTCGCCCGGGAGTAGTAGAGCGGCGATCTCGGGCGGCGCAGCGACTGTTCTGTTGCAGTTGGCCGGTTGGCGCTGAGTACGCCTGTTGAAGCGGGTGCAGAGCATCGGGTCCCTCCTCGATTCTCAGATCGGGGGGAGCCATGTCGCCAGCTCCGAGCGCCCGCCTCGAGCGGGTGCCTTAAGAGTACACGGCCGCCGTGACAACGAACCGAGATCACACGGCGCCGGCTACCTGGCCAGGGGGACGGCGGTGCGGGCGGGCGTCTCGGCCGCCGGCGTGGATTGCGCCGGCTCGGGTGTCAGCAGTTCGGCGATCTCCTGCTGTCGATTACGCGCCTGGGTCAGCTCCCGAGCGTGCTCGAAGGGTTGACCGAGTCGGGCCTTGGCGCGGTCGACCTCGGTCTCGGTCGTCGTGATCGCTTCGCGGGCTTCGGCGAGATCCTCGTCGAGGCGGTGGATGCGTCGCTCGAGGCCCATGACGATGCGGCCTGTCTCGGCTGCGGTCCAGTCAGCAGCAGGCCAGCGGGTCTCGATGAGTCCGTTGGCGATGCGGACGATGACCTCCGGGGCGACGACTCGGGTGCCTTCGATCTCGACCGGTAGCTCGCCGAGGGTGCCGACCGTCTCGACGGCCGGCCGGATCAGGCTTGCTGCGGTGAGAAGTTCCACGCCTCGCCGGGCGAGCTCGATGCCAGCGTCGGCGCGCTTCGTGAATCGACGCTCGCCGATCGTCATGGTGAACGCCTTACCTCGGGTCTCCGTTCGCTGGGCGATGGCTTTCTCGAGGCGAGTGGCCTTGTGGCGGAGGCTGGCTTCTCGACGCTGGCCCGTCTCGACGGCTCGGCGGAGACGGTGTTGCTCGTCGGCGTGTGAGCGCTCGAGACGCGTGAGGCGAGCGACGTCAGCGTCGACGCCGGCCTTCTCCATGATGAGCGGGTTGCCAGTGGCCAGGGCCTTGACCTCGGCGTAGGTGAGAGCGGTGTCGGCGATGTCGTCGACCTCGCGGCCGTCGATGTCGCCGCCGGTGACCTGGCCGATGAACGCGGCCTTCCGTTCGAGGGTCTGCCACATGTAGGTGTCGAAGCTGCCCTCAGTGACGTAGCGCAGGACGGCAACCTCATCGTTCTGGTTGCCCTGGCGGATGATGCGACCTTCCCGCTGTTCGATGTCGGCGGGGCGCCAGGGACAGTCGAGGTGGTGGAGGGCGACAGCGCGATCCTGGACGTTCGTGCCGACGCCCATCTTCTCGGTCGAGCCCAGGAGCACGGCGACCCGGCCGTCGCGGCACGCGGCGAAGAGCTTGGCCTTGGCTTCGTCGGTCGTGGCCTCGTGGACGAACCGCACGCCATCGCGAGGCAGGCCGCGGGCGACGAGCAGTGATCGCAGCTCGTCGTAGGCGTTCCAGCCGTCGCCCGAAGGTGTGGAGGTGTCGCAGAACACGAGCTGGAGCGAGCCGGGTCGAGTGCTCGGCGAGCCGGCAGCGTCGACGAACTCTCGGCCCCGGGTCTGTTCCCAGAGTCGGGCGATGCGATCGGCAGCCACTGCAAGCTTGCCGCCGGGGTCGGGGAGGTGGTCGACGAGGCGGAGGTCGAGGGCGGCACGCCGGCCGTCCCCGGTGATCTTCAGCATGTTGTCTTCGGTCGGATCGACGGCCCGGCTGCGTACCCGGTCGGCACGCTCGGCGAGATCAGCGACATACTCGGCAAGGGCATCGCTGCCGGAGACGACGACGGTCTCGGGTCCACCCCCGACAACAGACGGGACGGGAAGGTCCAGGTCGGCGGCAGTGCGGACATCGGCGACTTGGCGCCACAGGCCCATGAGCTCGGGGACGTTGCAGAAGCGGACGAAGCGTGTGGAGAGCCGCCACGAGGCGCCGTCAGGCGCGAGCTCGAGGGCGGTGACGGTGCGGCCGAAGTTTGCGGCCCACGCGTCGAAGGGCCCGAGACCGACGGCTTCGAGGACGTCGGGCTGGAGGTAGGACTGCATGACCCACAGCTCGGCCATCGAGTTGGCGACCGGGGTGGCCGTGGCGAAGGTGACGACTCGTGGCCCGTGGCGGTTGCGCAGCACCCAGAGCTTGGCGTCGAGGTCCTCGGCGCGCTGGGAGCCCTTGTGGGCCATCCCCTCGATCGACGACGCCACCCGCCGGTTCTTGTAGAGATGACCTTCATCCACGAGGAGGTGGTCGATTCCCGCCTCCTCGAAGCGGACGCCGTCGTCCTTGCGATGGCTGGCCTGGAGCGATCGGAGGCGTTCCTCCTCGGCGGCGACGTACCGCTCGAGTCGCTTGACGGATAGCGACTTGCCGTCGCGTGACTGGCTGATCGCGTCCCGGAGTTGGCGTAGGCGCTCCCCCACATAGTCGATCTGGAGGTCGGGTCCGAGCGGGAGCCGCACGAAGCTGGACTGGCTGAAGATGATGGCGTCCCAGTCGCCGGTCGTGGCCCGGGCGGCGAAGGTGGTGCGCTGGGTCTTGGAGAGTTTGTCTCGGTCGGCGATGAGGAGCTTGGCCGTGGGATACAGCTGGAGCCACTCGCGAGCGAACTGCTCGAGCATGTGGTTAGGCACGACGAGGGCGGGCTTGCGGGCGAGGCCGAGGCGACGCATCTCCATGGCGGCCATGGCCATGGTCGCGGTCTTGCCGGCGCCGACGGCGTGAGCGAGCAGGGCGCGGCCGTCGGTGAGGATGCGGGCCACGGCGTCGCGCTGATGTTGGTGTGGGGTGAACGAGGCGGCAAGGCCGGGAAGCGTGAGATGGCTGCCGTCGTGGCGCGGGACGACGGTCGAGCGGAACAGCTCGTTGTAGCGGTCCGTGAGCCGGCGGGCCCGGGTGGGGTCTTCCCAGACCCAGGTGGTGAAGCGTTCGCCGAGGGCGTCCTGTTTCTCGCGGGCGGCGATGGTCTCGGGGTCGTTGCGGACCCGTCGGCCGTCGTCGGTCTCGTCGTAGACGGAGTGGAGCTGTTGGTTGAGGCAGGCCCGCAGAAGGGTGACGGCGTCGGCGCGGGGTGTTCCCCATTCGGCACTGAAGGCCACGCCGCGTCGGCCGGCAGGGGCTGCGACCTCCCAGCGGCCCAGGCTCTCCAGGTACTCGATCTCGATGCGAGCACCGAGAACATCGGCGCAGAACGCCTCGACGTCTTCCGGTGGCACCCATGGGACGCCGAGGCGTACGGCGATGTCGGCGGCTTCCAGTTGGACGGGGAGGACGGCTTCGAGCGCGTCGACGTTGGCTTGGAAGCGGGGGGCGGCAGCTGCGGCGGTGCGTGCGTCGTCCAACTTCATTCGGACGTTGCCGGACAGGTAGCGGGCGGCGGGTTCGAGGTCTCCGGTGCCGGGGTCTTCGTAGACGTGGCCGTCGAGTCGAGTCCGTGCGTCCTCTGCGGTGGTCCCGAGGAGGTTGGCGATGCGGTCGAGGTCGACGCGGCCGGTTTCGTCGAGGCAGACGGCGACGGCTTCTTCGGCGGTGTCGACGCCGAGGCGCTGCACCGGCGGTTCGATGACCCGGGTGTGGAAGATCGGTGCCTTGGCCGCGTGCTGGGTGTCGTCGTCGAACACCTCGAGCGCGCTGACGAGCGGCCAGCCGGGATCGTCCCGGAAGCCGCCCATGCGCGGTCGGAGGCGGCGCATTCGCTCCTCGCCAGAGTTGGGGTCGGTGCGGCCGGTACGGGCGAGCTTGAACCGGTTGAGCGGTCCGTAGACGCGGGCGTAGGCGTCGTAGGTGTCGTTCAGGGCGCGCTGGGCGGCGGCGAGCCGATGGTCGTCGCCGCCGTTCGCCTGGACCGCCAGTACGTGTTGGGCGGCGTCACGCAGCGCGATAAGCCGGCGGAGCTCGTGGGCGTCCTTGGCGACCCTCGGTTCGTAGGCGACCACGATGCCGTTCTCGATGCGTCCGAACCCGGTTCCGTCGACGACGAAGCTGCCTTCGTCGACAGCCGCCGGGGTCGGCCGTGCGAGGGGTTCGACCGCCGGCGCAGACCGCTGGGGAACGTGTCGGAGTTCGAGCGCTTCGCCCCGCTCGGCGATCGATGTTCGGGCGGCGAGGAGCAGCTCGGGAAGCGCGCCGGTGGCGCGGACGGTCAACTCGTGCTGTCGGTACATACCTCGGTCGACGGCGAGTTCGCCGAGGACGAGGTCGGGGTGGTCCCGGTACCAGGTGTTGACATGGACCGGGTCGCCGGCGGTCTCGAGGGGTTCGACGGCCAGCCAGCGGTCATCGGCTGGTTCGCGACCGTCGGGTCGGCGTCGGAGGATGAGGAGGTCGGTCACGACGTCGGTGCCAGACGAGGCGGAGAACGAGCCGGCGGGCAGGCGGGCGGCGCCGACGAAGTCCGCGAGTTCGTGGAGGACGCGACGGGCCGTGGGATTGCGGGCGTCGAGGGTGTAGCGGCTGGTGAGCAGTGCGACGGTGCCGCCGGGCGCGACGAGGTGGAGGCTCTTGGCGATGCAGTAGTTGTGCAGCGCCAGGCGGTGGGGGTTGTGGCGGGGGTCGTGCGGGGTGAGCTTGGCGAAGGGGACATTGCCGATCGCGGCGTCGAACGATCCCTCGTCGGCGCTGAAGTCCTCGAACCGGCTCTGGTGGATCTGGGCTCGGGGGCCGTAGAGGTGGCTGGCGATCTCGGCGGTGGTGGGGTCGAGCTCGATGCCGACCATCTCTGCGCCGTCGGGGGCGAGGCCGATGAAGTTGCCGGAGCCGCAACCGGGCTCGAGAACGCGGCCGCCGTCGAAGCCGAGTTCGCCGAGGACGGTCCAGATCGCAGTGATGACCTCGGCGCTCGTGTAGTGGGCGTTGAGCGTGGTGCGGCGCGCCGCATCCCACGCCTCGTCGGTTCCGAGGAGCCGGCGGGCTCGCTCCCGGGCGTCGGCGAAGTCGTCACGGTTCTCGTCGAAGATCTGCGGGATGGCGCCCCACCCGGACCAGCGCGCAAGCACGGTCTGCTCGTCCGGCGACGGCGGGCGAGCGTCGCGTCGGAGGCTGTCGAGGACGTCGAGCGCGGCGAGGTTGGCGGCGAGCTTGGCGGTGGCGCCGGGCGGAGCCAGATCTCTTTGGCCTTGCGGCCGGAACGCTATGTGTCGTGTGTCGTCTGCTGGGTCCGCACCCAGGCGTCGATCGCCTCGGGTGTCGGTTCGATCGACTGCTGGCGGAGGGCGTCGGGAGCCTGGCTGTAGAGCAGGTCGTCCCGGTTCTCGACCATGGTCGTCTCGCCGAGGCTGGCCAGTGTGTGGAGCCAGGTCGCGACGGCGGGGTTCTCGTGGGCGGCCCGGTTCAGGTCCGGGTCCGCCGGGTCGGTCTCCCACATCGGGGTGCCGGTCGTGGGGGGTGGGCGGAGTTCGTGGGGCATCGTGGGCCTCCGGTTCCGTTCCATTCTCGGGGAGCGTGTCGAACAGGGACAGTTGGCCGCTGGACGGGGCGCTCCGACCCGTCACCACGGTATCCCTCGATCGTCGTGGTGGACGGACACCATCAGCCGATGGGGCGGTCGAGGAACTCCACAGTCGAGGCGATGACGTAGTGACGCGCTCGGGGCTGGCCGTCGCTGGTTTGCCAGGATTCGTGGTCGAGGCGGCCGTGCACGGCGACGAGGCGGCCCTTGGCGAGGTGCTTGGCGCAGGTCTCGGCGAGCGGGCCGAAGGTGTCGATGTCGACGAAGAGTGCCTCGGGCTGGCTGCGGCGGTCGACGGCGAGGCGGAGCCGGCAGGCGTTGCCGGTACGGAGCGGCCTCGGCGTTGGATCGGCGGCGAGGTTGCCGACGAGAGTGATCGAGTTCACGGTGGTGTCCTCCTTGGATCACAGGCCGCGCTGGAGCGTGCGGGCTGGGACGGGTCGGTGCTGGAGCCGGTCGAGGGCGTCGCGGGTCAGGGCCAGTCGGTCGCGCACCCACATGCGCGCGCCGTCGGTGGCGTGCGCTTGGGACCAGCCGGTACCAGGCAAGGCGCCCTCGACCTTCGGGGAAGGCGCGCCGCGGACGATGAGGATGTCGTGGCGGCGAGGTTGGTAGACGACCTCCTGGGGTCGGCCATCCCATCGTCCGATCGGTTCGGCCACCCAACCCGGTGGGCAGGGAGGGCTCGGCGTTCCCTCGGGCGGGGCCGGTCGCAGGTAGGGGTCAGTTGGCTGCGGCATCGGTGGTCACCTCCATGACGGCGGACGGTCGTTCCGAGGGCCGGGCGGGCACCGCCAGTGCGGCGCGGCGGCGCAAGGCGCGCTCCCGGTAGTAGGGGCGGGTGCGGACGTGGGCAGGCGGCAACGTCCCGTGGACCAGCAGCGCGTCGCCCGGGAGCATCTGGCGCAGCACGTGCGGCGCAGCCAGCGGGTTCCGGGACGTGCCGAGCTGCCGGGAACCGCGACCGCCGTTCATGTCGTGGGTGCGGCTGGTGGTCTCGACCTCCTCGTCGCCGAGGACGCTGGCCACGTAGCGCAGCGAGTCAGGGTCGGACAGCCCCGCGTAGAACAGTTTGGAGAGGTGGTTCGACAGGATCGTGCCGGTCTGGCGTCCGTAGGTGGCCTCGATCTGGGCCAGGGACTGCCACACCGTCACCAGCAGCACCCCGAGCCCGGCCAGGGTCGACGCGTACTCCGGCATCGACTTCAGCGGCGTGTTGCCCGCTTCGTCGATGACCACCAGCAGCGGCGGATCGAGGGGCCGACCGGTCGAGGCGACTCGGAGGTAGACCTGCTTGATGATGTCGTTGAGGAACCCGCCGAAGGCCGGGGCGAGGCGGGTCTGGTCCTCGATCGGTGAGCACAGGTAGAGCGTGTTTGGTCCGGCGAGGAGCCAGTCGAGGTCGACGCTCTCACCTCGGGAAGACTCAGCCATGCCGGGTTCGGCCCACGGCCACACGACGGTGCGGGCGGTGGCGTAGACGCTCGAGCGGGTGCGCTCGTCGTCGTCCCACAGCGACAGCAGCGATCGGGCCGCATCATCGGCTGCGGTCTGCTCGGAGGGAGTGCCGTCCACCATCACCTGGTCGAGGGCGGCCTTGACCTCGCCAGGTCCCCACTCCCCCGGTCGGTCCTGGGTCATCACCCACTCGGCAACCACGCCCATGTCGCGGCCGGTGTGGTGGGCAGCGAACAGAAGGGACGCGAGCAGCATCTCGGCCTGGGCCATCCAGAAGTCCACGCCACCTTCGACGTTCGAGCCTTTCGGCGCTGCCTCCACCAGCGCCCGGGCGGCCCGCTGCGCGCCCATCGTCGTGCCGGCCTGGCGGAGCGGTGACCAAACCGCTGTGCCCAGACCCGTGGACTGGGTCGGGTCGAATATGGCGACGTCGCCCTGCTCGTCCCGGTGACCGGCAGTGACCCGGAGGAGGTCGTCCTTGACCGACGAGAGCACCGCCGGGCCGTCCCACTCGAGGATGCCGGAGACGACCGCCGTCGTCTTGCCCGAGCGGCTCGGTCCGACGAGCGCGATCGCGCCTCGGTCACCGGCCCGCGAGTCGATCGGACGTGTGCGACGACGGCTGGTCCCCGACCGATCCCGGTGCTCGCTGGCCAGGAGGTGCCGTCCGAATCGTCCGAGGATGAAGCGGCCGGGCTCGGGACGCTCGACGATCAGCGGCTTCAGATCCCGGGAGCGTGCGAAGCTCGCCCGCGCGTCGACGCCGAGTGGCTGGCGGGGCGCGGTGCCGACACGGCTCCGACCCCACAGGCGCAGACCCACAACGACGACGGCGAGAGCCGCTGCGAAGCAGAGGGCAGTGGACACCCAGTAGAGCGGGGCTGCGACTGAGTCGAGGCCGCCAGCCTCCGGCCACGCAGCAACCGGGTCACCGAGGTTCGATCCCAGCGCCGGGATCGCCGACAGTGCATCGGCCAGCGACGCCTCGAAGTCGACACCGCTGGCGGCCGCCGCCAGGGCAGCGCCGGCCCACACCACGCCGCCAGCCACCAGAGCGAGACCGCCGAGGAGAACGACGAGCAGCTCTCCGCCCGACAGCGATGACCGTTCCATGCCCTACTAGGCCTTTTCGCGGGCCAAAACCTCACGCGGCATGGCCGGATTTCTCTCCAGTGGATGCGGTCAGGCCCCGGGCATTATGAGTTGGTGGCGATCGACTTCCGTCCGCTTGCCGAATCCGACCTTCCCCGTCTGGCGGGTTGGCTCAAGGCGGACCACGTGCAGGAGTGGTGGCGCGACCCGTCCGAATTCGAGCGGGTCCAGGCCAAGTACCTGCCTCGTATTCATGACGAAGAGCCCACCGAGGTCTTCGTCATCACCCTCGGGGCCGAAGACATCGGCGTCATCCAGCGGTACCGCCTCAGCGACTTCCCGGCCTGGGATGGCACGGTCGCCGGGACCGGGCTGGCGTTCGAACACTCCGCCGGCATCGACTACCTCATCGGGGAACGCGTTCACCTCGGACGCGGACTTGGTACGCAGTCGATCGAGCAGTTCACCGATCGGCTGTTCGCCGACTGGTCGGACATCGAGGAGGTCGTCGTCACGCCGCAGGCAGCGAACCGACCCTCGTGCCGCGCCCTGGAGAAGGCGGGCTACGCACTTCGGTGGACTGGCCGGCTGGACTCCGACGACCCTGCCGATAGCGGGGTGACCGCGCTGTACACACGCAGACGATGAAGCTGGGCGCCAAACGGTGGGCTGCAGCGACGACTCGCGCCCGCTGCGTCTCCACGTCCGCTCATTGGCCCTGGCTATTGGGCAGTCTCCGACCGCGCCATCCAACGACACCTCGGAGCGATGCCCGGGGCGGATCCGCGTGCGCGGTAGGTGACGGTTCCCGTTCCCACGATCGGGTTCGGAGCGTGTCAGTTTCGTCGGGGCAGGATGCGGACGCCGTCGAGGCTGTTGACTTTGATGACCTCGTCCACGCCAACGAGGTGGAGGTTCTCGCCGGTCCGGGGCTTCCTTCCCTGGGCGCGTCGGACGCTGAGCACCTCGATGTAGCGTCCCTCGCTGACGACGTGATCGCCGGGTCGAACGTGCCCGGCGAGGGCCACCTGGGTCTTCTGAACTCGCGTGCGGCCTTGCGGCATCACCACAGCCTGCTCTCGCGCAGTTCCGCACTCCAATCATGGGCCGAGCTCTCGCACCCGGGTTCTTGACCGCCTCTAGCCAGTCGGCACGTGGTCGACGAGTTGCTGCAGGGCGCGCTCGAGGTCGGGTTCGTCTTGGGCGAGGCGGTCCGATGTCCAGTGGGCGTGGTCATGCTCGAGGTGTCCGGCCAAGATCCAGAACGGGTCGAGTTCGTCGCCCGTCAGGCTCGCGTAGGTGTCGACGAAGCGGTCTGCCGTGGCGGTGTCGGCGAGGTCTCGGAGGTTGGCTCGGCAGTGGGCGATGTCGCAGCCGGTCGGGCCTCGACACGCGGCGGACCAGTCAACGATGCCGCTCAGCTCGCCGGATGCCCAGAGCAGGTTGCCGGGATGGAAGTCTCGGTGGATGAACGTCGGGCGGTGGTCCGGGAGACCGCTGCGCCACAACTCGATCGCTCGCTCCCACATCCGGGGGCGAGTCGTCAGCGGCGGCGGTGTCACCATTTCGTCCTCGTACCAGGGGAAGTACTCGTGGCCGAGTCCTTCGGGGTCGACACTGTGAATCGACGCTGCCGTCTCGGCGAGCTGTGCGAGGTCGGGTACAGCAATCGGCGATCCCTCGAGCATCGTCATGAGGACGAGCGGGACGTCGTCGCCGACCAGCTCGCCAGTCACGTCGGAAGCCAAGACCTCGGGGACCAGGAGTCCGTGGCTGTGGGCGTGGAGGAGTGCGTCGACCTCGCGGGCGGGGGCTTCGGGTTCGGCCTCCACGTAGCCACGCCAGACGTAACGTCGCAGTACGAGGCTGGTGCCGTCGGCGAAGTCGATCCGGTGGAGCGCCACCGACGACGCCCCGTCCAGCCGGGTCGCCGTCACAGCGGCCGAACCAACGACGTCGCCGATCCACCCTCGGACGTGGTCAGGGACCTTCGGATCACGCAGCTCGGCAGGGAGCGACTCGATCGGTCGGTGGTTCGGATGCGTCGCCGCCATCGGCCCCATCCTGTCGGACTGGGCCGCTGGCATGACTGCCCGGATCGCCGGGCGGCGCCCTCCTCGGATCCTTCGGGGGCGATGATCTGGGGCACTTACCGGAGGCGACATCCATCGGCACATTCCGGGCGGTGCCCGGCCGGATATGGCGGAGCAGTAGGGGGCAGGTCGCCACCGCCCCGAGCTCGCGGCGAGACTACGTACTACAATGCATCGCGATTGCATACGAAGGAGGCTGTCATGGCACGATCGACAACCAGCGTTCGCCTCGATGACGAGCTCCGGGAACGACTCTCGGCGGCCGCCGCGGCTGAAGACGCAACGATCACCGAGCTCATCGAGCGATTCGTCCGAGAGGGCCTCGCCAGCTCGGCCCATCCGGGAATCGTGTTCAAGCCAGGCCCGTCCGGCCGCCGGGCAGCACTGGCCGGCGGCCCCGACGTCTGGGAGATCGCAGCCGCGCTCCGCCACGTGAGCGGAACCGAGACCAAGCGGGTCAAAGCCCTCGCTGCGCAGTTCGGTCTTCACGAGCGCCAAGTCGTTCTCGCGCTCAACTACGCCGCCGCGAATCGAGAAGAGATCGACCAGCGGATCCGTGCGAATGACCAAGCACTCGCCGAAGCCGAACGCGTCGCTGCCGAACGCGAACGGCTCCTTGCTTGAAGTTCCTCATCGACTCCATGCTTCCCCCGTCGACGGTCGAGCTGCTCGAGGATCTCGATCACGACGCCACGACACCTTCGATGCTCGGGGCCCACAACCTCCCCGATGACGTGCTCGTGCAGCTGGCAAGTGCGGAGGACCGAGTCATCGTCACCGAGAACGCCAGCGACTTCGCAGCAGTGACCGACTGTGCGGTGCTGTTCGTCCTCAAGTCCTGGTGGCCCCCAGGGTCACTGGCCCAGAAGCTCGCGGAGGCGCTGGACCGGTGGGCTGACGCGAACCCTGCACCCGGCCCGTGGCCGCACTGGCTCCCCGCAAACCTCCGGTAGACGGACTTTGGGGACACCTGCTGCCCCCTCCCCGCGACCGGCACTTGTCTTCAGTCCTGAAATGGGTGTCCATGACGTAGCCGTCGCAGCTTTCTGGTGCGACGTGGACGCGTTATCGCCAGTGTGTCCTCGTCGTATCCGCGTCTTGCTCGTGGTGGAGTCGTAGCGTCCCGCGCACGACCAAGACGGGTGTCCCTCGGTGATGCTGCAGCGGGTGGTCATGCCCGTCACCGACGCCGAGTCCTGGACTGTGCTCGACGATGACGGCTCGGTGATCGACCCGGTCGAGTCGTACTTGAGCTACCTCGCCGCACTTGAACGCTCGCCGAACACGCAGCGGGCGTACGCGTGAGCTTGAAGCTGTGGTTCGAGTTCCTCGCCGCCGTCGAGGTCGAGTGGGCCGCGGTGACCGTCGATGACGTCGGCCGGTTCGTCTCCTGGCTGCGAGCGCCGGCCCCGAACGTGATCGTCCTCGACGGCGGCATCGCACGCACCCTCGGCGAGCACCGACTGCGCCGCTGAAAGCTGCGACGTGGCCATGTCCACATCGCACACCCGCAGGTCAACGCCCACAACCGGGAGCCGACGGAAGATAACGGCACCTCGGGGGCACGTCTCTCGCAAGCATGTCCGCGCGATAGGTGACGATCGACCTACGCACGATGGGCACCTACGGGCGGGCGATCAGGACGCGATCAGCGCTGCTCCGGCGACGAGCAGCCCGACGGCGATCAGAGCGACTCCCATCGGGATTCCGTAGCGGCGGAACAGCCGTGCCGGCACCTGACGCCCTCGCTTTTGAGCCCACTCGAAGGTGTTCGGCTCAACGCCCTCCATCGACTCGTCCGCCCACATCCCGGACTGGAACAGGCTGAAGAGCAGAAGAACGAGCCCGACGCCGGCGATGGAGAGGCCGCTTTCCACGACCGGCAGTTTCTCACTCCGGAGCGCCAACTACTGCCGACTCGCGCGCAGCTTCGCACGCTGGATAGTGCTCTGATGAGAGTTGCGCGCAGGTTACCTTGCAGGCTCGGGTGGGCGCAGGTTATCCTTCCTTCGTGGCGTCGGAACTCATCGTGCTTCCGACCGCCTACCGACATGACTGCACCGAAGACCAGATCCGCTACGCCCTCGCACACGTGATCGCCGTCTTCGAGGACCAAGGCGACCTCCCGCTGACCATCGTCACCGGCTCCGCCAGCGACGACGACAACACCGTCCTGGAGGTCGGGTTCGAGGTTTCCGACACCGGGAACGTCGTCGTGTACCACGCCATGCCCGCACGATCGAGGTACCTCGACCCCGACGAGACGAACGAGGAGTAAGCCGATGCCACGATCCACCGCCGACATCATCCGCCACGCCGAAGAGCTCGCCGACCGGGTCGAATCCGACGAGGTCGTCCTCGACAGGGCGTCGCCCGAGGTCACCCGCGCCTACAAGAAGCTGCTCGCCGCGGTGATCGAACGAGGCCAGGCCGAAGAGCACGTCACGCAGGCCGTTGCAGAGCTGCGGGAGGCAGGCGGCTCCTGGAACCTGATCGGACCAGCTCTCGGGGTCTCGCGCCAGTCCGCTCGCGAGAAGTACGCACTCGTCGACGACAACAGCTGACCTCGGTGCGCCCCCACGGGGTGCCCCCAAACGCGCGCCGGCTCGCCGGTGAGGACTGCCCCAGACCGCCGGGTCGGTGGGACGGTGCTGGCTGCGTCACCGTCCCTGAAGTACGCGGATGAGTGTCCCCGATCGTGCGACGGCAGCTACGGGTCGGGCGTCGTCGAACCGGATGTCGTCGTCTCGCCTCGGCACGGCGAACGGCTCACGCTTGAGCCTCGTTCGAGGCGGCGGAGGAAGCCCACGGGACCGCACTCACGGAGGGCGTCGGCAAGGCCGGCGAGGAGATCGGTGAGCCGGTCGAGATCGGTCCAGAGTTCTCGCTCGATCGCCTCAAGCCGATCGGTACGCCACTGTCGGTAGTCGTCGAGGCAGACGCTGGGCTCGCCGTCTCCACCGTTCATGGCGGCCATGAGTCCGAGCGCGCCATTGGCGGCTCGGCGGCTGAGCTGGCGGAGGCGGTCGTCGACATGATGCTCGTCGGGGCCGAGCAGCCGGCACAGCCGCTCGGCTGCCCGGTGGTCTTCCGGGAACGGGAGCAGGAAGTAAACGACGGGAACGTCGAAGACCTCGGCGAGGAGACAGAGCTCGTCGGCGTCGAAGCGGCGGCGCCGGCCACTCATGCAGCCGACCTCCATGGCGGAGATCGATGCCTGCGGCAGGAGCGGGCCTCCGCTGACGCGACTGAGGCGCGCTGCGACCTCGGTCTGGGTCCAGCCTCGTCGAGCTCGGATGGCCCGAAGGTTCGCGGCGACGAGCGTGTTGGCATCGAGATCGCCGTCGCTCAACCGGTCCGCGGCAGCGACCCTCGTGACTTCTTGGGTGTCCGTCATCGCAACCACTCCGGTTCCGGCCCGTCCTGCCAGTCGCCCGCCCAAGGCGGTGCGTAATTCGTGACGATGCTGCCGTCTGGGAGCAGGTGGTGGCACTCCATCGACAGCGCTTCATTCCATGCGGTCCTGATCTCCTCGTCGGGCTGTCGGTGCAGGCCGTCGATGTGGCTGCGGATCAGAGGTGGGAGGGGCTCGCCCATTGCGGCCTCGATGGCGTCGAGGCTGGCGAACATCCCGAATTCGGGTCCGGGACACGAGCGGAACGTGTGGTCGTCTTCGTCGATGAGGTCCTCGTCGTAGACGCGGTCGGCGAAGTACGAGTTCCAGACGTGCGACCAGCCCACGAACCAGAAGGTGCCGTCGTGCCAGTCGATCTCGTGGTCGTCGAACAGAAAGGAGATGTCGTCGGGCGTCTCGGTGTCGGTGGGTATGTTGTCGGTCATGGGTGCCTCCTCGGCATCGTTGTGAGCGGGCGAGTGCCCAGGTCGGGGGTCGGGGTATCGGACAGGACATGGCATCGGTCAGCTAGCGACGCAGGGCTGGGGGTGCTCGGTCGTTGCGGTGCGACGACGAGCGGACGGCGACGGCGATGGCATCGAGTCCACCGGCACCGACTGCTCGGCTCCATTCGTTGAGGTCTGGCGCTCGATCGGGCGGCCGCAGCCGGGCAGCGGATGCACCTCGGGACTTCAGGAGGCCGGCCAGTCCCGCCGCCCCTCGATCGCCGGCGTCGTCCGCGTCGAAGGCGAGGACCAAGGTGTCGGCTCCCAGTGCGACGAGCCGATCGGCAACGCGGTCGTCGGCGACCGTCGAGCCCAGCACCGCGGCAGACCGGCAGCCGGCGGACGCTGCGGTCAGCGCGTCGATCGCTCCTTCGCAGACCACGACGGGTCCTGTCGACCCGTCGGAAGATCCGTAGACGGCGAGTCGAGGGTTCGGTGCTGCGCGGTTGGCGCAGTTGAGGTAGCGCGGTCCGTTGATGCGCTGGCCGAGGCGTCGGGTCTGGGTGAAGACGGCGCGCCCGTCGTCGTCGAGGACCGGGAGGACGATGCCGGAGCTGCGGGGCACGCCGGCGGGGCGGTCGAGGTGACGGGGACCTGGATCGAACCCGACGCGGTTGAGGCGCAGCACATCTTCGGCCAACCCTCGTGTCCGGGTGAGGTAGCGGGCAGGTCCCGTGGCCGCCGGGGACCAGAGGTATTCGGCGCAGGTGGCGACATAGTCCTCGATACCGGGGTGGGGTTCGGCACGTTCGACGGGCGGTCGTGATCGGCGCCGTGGAGCTGGTCCCTCGACATCGGCGCCGACTCCGGTGCGGGAGGCGAGGAGCTCCATGGCTCGGCGGACGTCGACGCCGTGGGTGTGGATGACGAGGTCGATGGCGCTGCCGCTGGCACCGCAGCCGTGGCAGCGCCAACGTTGCTCGCCCCAACGGGTGACGAAGATCGAGACGGGCGGTGTCCGGCCGGTCTGGGCATGGTTCGGAACCGGACACGACCAGGTCGGTGACCGTTCGCTGCCGTGATGACCACCGAGCAACTCGTCAGCGAGGCAGCGCAGGTCGACGGAGGCGAGGAGTGCGTCGCGGTCGTAGCGGGTCACGCGGCGGCCTCCTGCTCAAAGACGGGCTGGGTCGGTCGGCCGGACATCCGACTGTCGGTATCGACGAGTTCGACCTCGCGGCTGCCGAGGACGTGTTGGACGACGGCGGTACGGCCACCGACCTTCCAGAGGGCTCGACCTCGGCCGAGCTGACCGACGATCTGCCGTTCGGGTTCGGTGAGCCCGAACGCCCGCTCGGCGGCTTCGAGCTGGTCGGGCGCCTGGCGGAGGAGGACCTTGGTGGCGGAGTCGGCGAGCAGACCGGAGGCGATCTTGGCGGTGGCGGTGCCGTCGTCGGCTTGGGCGCCGAGGTCGCTGGGGCGGTGGGCGATGCAGATGTTGGCGACGCCGTAGGTGCGGCCGAGCTTGAAGCAGCTCTGGAGGTAGCCGGCGGTGTGCCGGTTGGCGAGCAGCGCCCAGGCCTCGTCGAGCACCTGGACGCGCTGCGGTCCGGGAGTGGTCATGAGCTGGGAGAGCCAGCCGGCGGCGGCGACCATGACGAGCGGGAGGGCGTCGGAGTCGATGGGCACCGCCGAGAGGTCGAGGACCAAGCCCGGGCCCTCCCAGTCGACATGGACGGTGCTCGGTCCGTCGAACATCCCGCGCAGCGAGCGGGACAGGAGCTTGTCGGTTGCATGCAGCAGCGCGCCGAGCTCGGAGCCGGTGTCGGGGCGGTCGCAGCGGATGCGTGCCAGCAATTCGTCGGGCGGGTCGACGAGGAGGCGGGCGACGTGGGTGAGGTCGGGCTGACCTCGCCGGGAGTTCTCTTGGTCGTGGGCGAGGTGCTCGACGGCGGCGAAGAGCGCGGCGTCTTCGACCTGGGTGAGGGGCCGGTCGAGAACGGTGGCGGTGAGAGCGGCGACCATCTCGGCACGGCGGAGGGTGCGCTTCTCGGGTGCTTCGGCGGAATCGGGGCCTTCGGCGAGGGGGTTGAGACGGGTGGTGCCGCCGGGGGTGAGACGGATGACGTCGAGGCCGAGGCGTTCGGCGACGGGGACGTACTCGCCCTTGGGGTCGGCGATGGCGATGAAGCGACCGCCGTTGCCGGTTCCCCAGATTGCGGCCACGCGCCACAGCAGGGTCTTGACGAGGGCGGACTTGCCGTTGCCGGGTTCGCCGAGGATCCAGCAGTTGGGGTTGGTGACCTGCCCGGTCCGATAGGCCTCGAAGGGGTCCCAGCAGAACTCTGCGCCGCCGGCGAGGACGTCGAGACCGACGTATGCGCCCTGCCAGCCGAAGGAGGCCTGGACCGAGAAGGGGTAGAGCGAGCAGACGTGCGCAGTTGTGCCCCGGTGCCACGGCAGGCGGAGGGTCGGGCGGGCGCGCATCAGGCGAGGAGGTGCCGGGGGGCGAGCCCGAAGGGCAGGGAGGAGGCCCAGGCGAGGTCCTGGCGTGCGTCGAGGACGCGAACTTCGATGCCGGCTTCGCGCGCGAGTTGCTCGACGACTTCGCAGTCGTCGTCGAGCGTTTCGGGATCGGGAGCGCTCACGCAGACGAGGGCGAGGTGGCCCATCTCGGCGTAGCCGGCGACGAGTTCGTCCTCGCGGTCGAGCAGGGCCTGGGTGGCGCGACGGTGGCGGGCGTCGACGCGGCGGCCCTTGTCCTCCTTGGTCTGGGCGTCGGACTCGAGCTTGACGAGGTCTCGTTCGATGCGTCGGCGGGACTGGTGCGGCGCGACGGGTCGGAAGAAGACGGTGAGGGTGCGGGTGATGCCGTTTCCGGCGAGGAAGGGTTCGAGCCAGGCGGGGTGTTGGGGCAGGCGGGGGAACCCATAGATCCAGTAGGTGCGGTGGACGGCGGCATCGACATGCAGGTGCCGCCGCTCCGTCTCGAGGGCGAGCGGGCCTTCGGCGCCGGGCTTGACGAGCCCGAGGCGTTCGACGAGGCGACCGTTGACGGCGCGTGGCCGGGCGGCGAAGGGGTCGATGCGGGTGCGGAGGTGCTTGCGGGCCTCGGCCGGCGTGAGCGGATCGGCGACGTGGAGACCGGCGTTTCGCAGCGCGCGGTGCAGGGCGTCGATAGCCGAGCCCAGCGCGCGACCGGTGGCGGCTTCAGGGTCGGCGGTGGCGGCGCGTCGGCCGAGACGCTCGCGGGAGACGGTGAGAAAGATCAGGACTTCGTGGCTGGAGGCCTGAGCGGCGGCTCCCTCGAGGAGGTCGCGATAGGAGTCGTGCGCCTCGGCGTGGGTGTCGCCCCTCTCGCTGCCGTCGAGCCAGTCCACGTGCTGGCGAAGTCCGGACTGGCGGGCGCTGTCGGACCAGCCGAGGTGCACCACCGGTGAGCGCTCGGGGGCGAACTGTCCGAGCACATCGGCCCAACCGTTGAGGAGCTGTTCTTGCTCGTCGCGGGAGCGGGTGAGGAACTCGGGACCGGCTGCCGGTACCAAGGCGGTGAGGGTGGCGGCCTGCTTGTCACGGACCGCGCCGACGGCTTGGCCTCCCCGCCAGGGCACCGCGACGATGTCAAGCCCATCGAGACATGGCGGCAGCGGCGGTGACCGGTCGCCGTCGTCGACGATCAGCGGGAGGCGGGCGTGCCACCGCCGACCCCGGCCGAGCCGCATCCAAACCCAGGAGGCACCAAGCGGCAGCCACTCCCAGGCGACGTAGCCACCGATGCGGGCAAAGCTCAGTGCGGCGCCGACCACGACAGGGACGGCGGCGGCGAGCAGCGGAGCGCCGAAGCTTACGAGTCCGACGCCCGCGACGAGTCCTCCGCCGACCAGGGCGCACTGAACCACGCCGAGGCCGAGGAACACGCCGGACTCGTCGAGAGGATCGAACCGGTAGAGCCGTTCGGGTCGCTCAGCTGGCATGGCCACCACCACCCGAACGGCGAGGCGCGCTGGGCGGTCGCCGCGGAGTCGATCGCTGCGCCGGCTGACCGGAGCGGTCCGGGGTCGATGTCGCCCGCTCCGCGCTGCGCTCGGTGGTCCGCTGCGCGGTCTTCGCCGCTGTGCCGGCCGC